>CAZGQH010000386.1:0-1510 GCA_964527575.1 uncultured Lachnospiraceae bacterium | reverse complement strand
CCCCGAAAAGATCTGATCTTTCCGGATCGGTCACTCGTTGAATTTCACGCTTGGAAAGGATAGAAACCCATGTCAGGACACAGCAAATGGAAAAATATCATGCATAAAAAGGAGAAGACCGATGCGCAGCGTGCGAAGGTCTTCACCAAGATCGGCAAGGAGATGGCCATTGCCATCCGGGACGGGGGACCGGATCCGGTCTCGAACAGCAAGCTGGCCGACCTCATCACCAAGGCCAAGAGCCTGAACGTGCCCAACGACAACATTGACCGCATCATCAAGAAGTTCTCGGGCAACGATGCGGCGAGCTACGATGAAATTGTCTACGAGGGCTACGGCCCTTCGGGTGTGGCGGTGATTGTGGCGACCGCTACCGACAACCGCAACCGCACGGCTGGCGCCATCCGCCACTATTTTGACAAGTTCGGCGGCAATCTCGGCTCCAGCGGCTGCGTCTCCTATATGTTCTCCGACGCGGGGGTAATCCTTTTGGAGGCCTCCTCGGTGAAGGATGCCGACAAGCTGATGGAGGACGCGCTGGAGGCCGGCGCTTCCGACTTCTCGGAGGAGGAAGGGGTCTATGAGGTGACCACCGAGGTCTCCGACCTTACCGCCGTCCGGGACGCGCTGACCGCCAAGGGCTATACCATCCTTTCGGCGGAGGAGGACAAGATCCCCACCTCCTACATCGAACTGGAGGATGAGGATGCCATCAAGAACATGACCCTCTTGCTCGAGCATCTCGAGGATGACGACGATGTGCAGGAGGTCTATCACAACTGGTCGAACTGCGACTGATGGCAGCGCTTTGCCGCTTTTTGAAAGACCGGGGTTCCCCGGTCTTCTCTTTTTGGCTTTTTTCGGGATTATTTTGAGAAAAAGCTTGACAGGGACAGCAGGGTGTGCTATACTTGTAAAGCTGATCGCTTGCGTGCAAGCGTTTTACTTTACAGGAGGGGATGCCGTGAAGCCCGAAGAGATGCGGCAGCTTTCGCTGCTGTTCGATTTTTACGGCGGTCTTCTTTCCGAAAGACAGCGGGAGCTCTGCGAGCTCTCCTACAACGATGACCTGTCCCTTTCGGAGATCGCCGAGAATACCGGAATTACCCGGCAGGGCGTGCGGGACGGGCTGAAAAAGGCGGAGGCGATTCTTGTGGACGCCGAGGAGCGGCTGGGTCTTCTGCGGGCCTGGCGTGCCCGGGAAGAGGCGCTGGATGCGATCGATCGTCGCCTTGGTGAACTGGGCGTTTCGGATCTTCTGCTTTCGGAAAAGCTGAAGTCGCTTCGTTCATAGTGCCGGCCGACACCCTTGGCCGGTCCGTGGGAAAGAGAGGTATCTTTCATGTTCGGAAACCTGACCGAAAAGCTCTCAGCAGCTTTTAAGAAGTTTAAAAATAAAGGAAAACTCTCGGCCTCCGACGTCAAGGAGGGCATGCGCGAGGTTAAGCTTGCGCTGCTGGAGGCGGACGTCAACTTTATGGTGGTGAAGGAGTTTGTCCGCACCGTCACC
>CAZGQH010000385.1:0-1515 GCA_964527575.1 uncultured Lachnospiraceae bacterium | reverse complement strand
AACCGACGGCCGCACAGTCTCCGCCGATGTGGTGGAGCGCATCTTCCACCGCTTCTGCGTGGGAAAATAACAACACAGGAAAGGCAAAATTATGCTCGATCTTCTGGAAACACACAAACACTTTATTATGCAGCACCTCCGCCGGGGCTGCACCGCCGTAGATTTCACCATGGGGAACGGCCATGACACCCTCTTTCTCTCCCGGGCGGTGGGTGCGGAAGGCAGGGTTCTCGCCTTCGATATCCAACAGGCGGCTCTCGACTCCACCGCTGCCCTTCTGGAAAAAGAGGGCGCACCGAAAAATTACACCCTGATCAAAGATTCCCACCACAAGCTGAAGGACTATCTCAGCGGAAAATTCCGGGTAGGCATGTTCAATCTGGGCTTTCTGCCGGGAGGCGATAAAAGCATCACCACCCTGCACGAGACCACCATTCCCGCCATTGAGGCGGCGATCGAATGCTTAGAGCGGGACGGCTGCCTCATTATCGCCGTCTATCCCGGCCATGCCGAAGGCACCTTAGAGGGCAAGCTGGTGGAGGAGCTTCTCTCCACCTACGACCGCAGCCGGATTCTCACCGCCAAGTTCACCCTTGTCAACTCCCCTACCTCCCCCTTCTTTTTCCTTGTGGAGAGAGGATAAAGCCCGGTCCGATCATTTCTTATACCCCCGACTCTTTGAAAATTTAGTCGTACCGGGAACCGGTTCGGCATGATTCCTTTTCCTCGCGGACAAACGTCCCGCTTTCTCTCTCCTGACCTGCAAAAAAAAGAAACGGCATAGCTTTGGCTATGCCGTTTTTCGTTGTTTTCAAATATTGCCCACAAGGGGAGATTTTTCAGAAGCTTTTACACTGTCCGGATTTACTGTTTTTTCAGAAGATCGCGGATTTCGACAAGCAGCTTTTCCTGATTGAGGGTAGCTTCTTCGAGCGCAGCCTCTCTCTCAGCCAGACGCGCGGCCTTCTCCGCCTCAAGCGCAGCCTGTTCCGCAGCCGCTTTTTCTGCAGCTTCCTTTTCGCTGGCAGCCTTTGCTTCCTGCTCCTCGTTCTTGGCCTCTTCAAGCGCATTCTTCGCCTTCATGATGATGCGAAGCACCACGAAGATACAGATGGCTGTAATCAGAAAATCCAAAATGGTCTGGAGCCAGGTTCCCCAGAGAATCGCCACTTCCGGGGTCGTTACCACGCCCTCGGCGTTGACCACCTCCGGCGTGATAACCGTCTTGAGGGAATCCAAATCGCCGCTATGCATAAAATAGCCGATAAAGGGGTTGATGATGTAATTGACAAGACCGGTGACGATCTTGCCGAAGGAACCGCCGATCACGACGCCGACCGCCATGTCGATCACATTTCCCCGCGTGATGAAGGCCTTAAAATCCTTCCAGAAAGATCCTTTCTTTTTCTCTTTTGCCATTTTTCCAAATCCTTTCTTTATATAAATTTTTCAGGGTTTCTTTTATTCAGGGCCGACTATACCCGTTTATTCGACGCGGGCCGAACGATTATCTTC
>CAZGQH010000384.1:0-1516 GCA_964527575.1 uncultured Lachnospiraceae bacterium | reverse complement strand
CGTCTGAAAGTTTACAGAGGCGCAGAGCACAATAACGCCGCACAGAAGCCCGTCGTGTACGAAGGCTGAACCGGTATAGGAGGATAAACGATCATGACTTATACAAGTGCAAAGCCCTACTTCTACGGTACGGGCAGAAGAAAAAAATCGGTCGCGAGAGTCCGCCTTGTGCCCGGCACCGGCAGCATCACGATCAACGGCAGAACCATCGACGATTACTTTGGTCTTGAGACCATGAAGCTGATCGTCAATCAGCCCTTCGGCGTCACCAACACGGTCGGCAAGTTCGACATCATCTGTACCGTCAAGGGCGGCGGCTTTTCCGGCCAGGCCGGTGCAATCCGCCACGGCGTTTCCAAGGCTCTGCTTCAGAGCGACGCCGACCTCCGCGGCCTTCTGAAGAAGGCGGGCTTCCTTACCCGCGATCCTCGTATGAAGGAAAGAAAGAAATACGGACTCAAGGCTGCACGCCGTGCACCTCAGTTCTCCAAGAGATAACCTGCCCTTCTGCGGCATGTTGCCTTTCCAAAAGACCGCCCGAACGGGCGGTCTTTTGGGGGTTTCTTCCTAATAAGGCGGACTACACCGCCTCCCCATGTACGGATAGCATAAAAGCCATTGCCGAAAGGTCGGATACTCTTTCGGCAGTGGCTTTTTGCTTTTATTGAATAATTTGCTTTACAGCTCCAATTCTTCCGGATAATTTTCATCGATGAGGATATAGGGATTTCCAAAGGCAATAGCCGCCCGAAGATTTTCCTCGTTGTCAGCAATCAGCGCCTCTGTCGAGAGCGATGCGTCGAGACGTTTCTCGACTGTGTCGGCATAGCGCTCGATATCGGAAAAATGCTGCCGGATATAAGACGGCGTCATGATAAGGCAGCGATAGGTAATGTTTTCAAGATAATCGGGCGAAAAATCCTGCCGCCAGTCAGGCGGAATATAGCAGCCCTCCACAATCAGATTCTGCTCATTTTCAATGGCGGTCTTGACCATCTCCCGCACCACCGGCCAGAGATAGGCGACAAGCTCCCTGTCATCCTCGGGCGTCAGCGATGTATAGCCGCTGCGGATAAGACCCATCTTCAAATGATCGATCGACAGCACCGGGTAGTAATATTTCTCCAAAAGCTTCTGTGCAAAATAACTCTTACCGGTATGGGAAGCGCCTGCCAATAAAATAATCATCACTTTCTCCTTCATTCTGACCAATGAACGGTAAACCGATTTTATATCCGCGCATAAAAAAATTTCGCCGTGGCAAACTATCTCCAAATACAAATGGGAGGTTCCTATGGCTACAATCAACGAAACCCAACTGCTCAATTATATAAGACAAAATGCCGAAGCGGCGCTGAACGGCATCAACATGGTGGAAAATTCGGTAAAAGGATGCGATTTAAAGAACACCATTGCGGCGCAAAAGACCGAATACAACAACCTCTATTCCGAGGCGGATGCCCTGCTCCGCCGCAAGAACGGCACACCGGAAAACATGCCGGTCATGACGAAGGTC
>CAZGQH010000383.1:0-1517 GCA_964527575.1 uncultured Lachnospiraceae bacterium | reverse complement strand
GGCCACCTCCCGGATCTTCCCGGCTCTGGTGGAGCAGAACCAGCGTGCAGACGGCTCCATCGTCATCCCCGAGGTCCTGAGAAAGTATCTTGGCGGCATGGAAGTCATCGAAAAGAAATAAATATCACAGTAAGCGTGCCGATGTATATCGGCACGCTTATTTTTTTCTTTAGAAAAAACTACGAAACAAAGAAATAAAATCAAAAATCAGCAGAAGAACAGCAAAAACATTGGATAGCAAATTGACGCAGAAACAGAAAGCGCAAATATACCCCCGGGTCCCAGCCTGAAGCACCTTTCCGCGAAAGGCTTTGTCCGTGAAGAATAATTTCGAAGAAGCTCCGATGTCCTCAAAGCCAAGCATCGCACCCAAAGCAGCACCACCGTCCAAACCGGAGGCTGGAATCAGATTTAGCGCCGCAAGAAAGAAATTCATAACCGAAACAAGAAGAAAGGTGAAATCCAGCTGAGAGGGGTGCATGGACAGCAATAAGAAAAAGGAACCAAGTAAAACATTTGCCTCAATCCCCGCCAGAGAAAGCTGAACCCGGGCGGAAGATCTGACATTCTGTTTTTGAAAAAAAGAAACATAGGCGCCAAAGGGGAAAATCCCCAAGAGAATAAGCCCCATTTCCGAAAATCGATAGCCATAGGAAATTCCGGCGATCAAATGCCCCAATTCATGGGCCAGCAAAGAAAACACCAGGAGAAGAATGTAAAGGGGAAATTGAACCTCATGGAAGGGGAAAGAAAAAGAACTTCGCGTGATCAGCAAAGAAACGACAAAAAGAAGCAATGTCAAAAAAGGTAGCACGCCATTGAGAATGCGGCAAATGGGCCGAAATCGCTTTGCCCCGGGTCCAATGGGAAACAGAATAAACCGGTTAAAAACACCGTCAAACAAAAACCGGCTGGTGGTCAAAAGCTTACGAACCTTCATCTCCCGCAAAAGCGTTCCGGGAATACGCATCGGGTGGGTCCCATCCGCCCGCATAAGCTCACGGTAGACAGGATAGGAAACCTCAAATTTTCGTTTGTTCTTATCCGCAATGAAATAATGTCTTTCGGAATCATCCCCACGGGTGAAATACCCAAAGGTAACGCCCTCCTGCAATCTGGGATACATAAAATACCTCCTGTCACAAAAACCGACATTGCGCTCTTTTGTATGCCATAATGATACAGGAAGTTTTCGAGCGGCTTTTTAACGCCGCAAAAATCCGGTAATCTGACAGATGTTAAAAAGGGGAAGACAAAAACCAGGTATACTGGTAGTGCAGTCAGAAAGAGACGAAAGACAATCCAAATCGGCATACACAGAGGAAAATCAAGGGGGATATGGATGAACAAAGAATTTATAGAGCCTTTCGGAACAATCACAGTTTCCTGGAGCCAGAAGAAATGCACCAGACACAGATAAAATCAACAGCCATGCGAGGACGCTGTATTTCTGAAGAGAGTGCAGGAATACCTGTTTTGTGTCCTGGCCGATGGACAAAGCGGTTCGAGATACGGCC
>CAZGQH010000382.1:0-1531 GCA_964527575.1 uncultured Lachnospiraceae bacterium | reverse complement strand
CGGGAACACCCTCCGAAAGAAGATTTTCCTTTGCCCGCTCGGTAGGGGCAAAATGCCAGCGGGCAAAAAGCGAAACGGCCCGACGGTTGAGTTCTTCGGGAAAGGGATTCGCCAAATCGTAGGTGCGAAGGCCGGCCTCCACATGCCCCACCGGAATTTTCCGATAAAAACCGGCCAGTCCGGCGGCAAAGGTCGTAAGGGTGTCTCCGTGCACCAGCAGAATATCCGGCTTCTCCTTCTCCAAAATCGGCGAAAGACCCTGCAGAATCCCGGAAGCAAGCTCCGCAAGACCCTGTCCCGGCCGCATCAGCGAAAGGTCGTAATCGGGTGTCAGGGAAAAGCTTCGCAAAACCGGATCGAGCAGCTGACGGTGCTGACCGGTCACTGCCACCCTTGTTTCAAAGGCAGATCGCCCCTTCAGTTCTTCGATCAGCGGACACATCTTGATGGCCTCGGGCCGGGTCCCGAAGACCGCCAGAATTTTTTTCATCGGACAGATTCCCTTTCCCGGGCGAATTTTTCAACGCCCTGCCGTCAGCATTGCCCTTTTGAAAAAAAGCTAATCAATCCGCCGTTTGGGAGACGAAAAAATGCAGAATTTCCGAAAAAAATTCCCGGAAGCGATGCCTCACACAGGCATCGCTTCCGGGAATTTATAAAGGTATTCCGTAAAGTTCTTACAGAAGACGGCGACGCAGCTCTTCGCCGCTCTCGGCGCTCAGATAGGCCGGCGGAATGTCGAGGACGGTCTTGCAGCCCGACACTCCTTCGCTCCCCAGACGGTAGGCCGCCCGGGCGTAAGCCACCAGCACCGAAGCGGTGAACTCGGGATTGGAGTCGAGCTTCAGGCTGTACTCGATCACATGCTTGTGCTCCCCCGCAAAGCCGGTCTTGCCGCTGCGGATAACGAAGCCGCCGTGCGGAATCCCGGCATGATCTCTCCGAAGCTCCTCTTCGCTGATAAAATGCACCGTAGTATCATAGTCGGCAAAGTAGTTGGGCATTCCTTTGATTTCCGCCTCGATACGGGCCTTATCCGCCCCCTCCTCGGCCACCACGAAGCACTCGCGGACATGCTTTTCCCGGGTGGAAAGCTCCGGATTCGCGCCGCTGCGCACCGCCGCCAGAGCGCTCTCCACCGGAATGGTATACTGCTTGGCGTCCCGCACGCCGGGAACGCGCCGGATGGCATCGGAATGTCCCTGACTGACCCCGCGCCCCCAGAAGGTATAATCGCTGCCTTCCACCAGCACCGCACCGCCATAGAGGCGGTTCAAGGAAAAGAGACCGGGATCCCAACCTACTGAAATGATTCCCACCTTGCCGGCAGCCTTGGCGGACTTGTCCACATCCGCAAAATGCTCCGGGATTTTGGCATGGGTGTCAAAGCTGTCCACCACGTGGAAAAGTCCGGCCAGCTCGGGGGTCTGCCGGGGCAGATCGGTGGCGCTTCCTCCGCAGAGGATCATCACATCGATCGCACCTGTCATCTCTTTTGCCCGCTCGGCCGGAAGAACCGGCACACCGTCGG
>CAZGQH010000381.1:0-1535 GCA_964527575.1 uncultured Lachnospiraceae bacterium | reverse complement strand
GATTTCGTTATTTATTGTCGGCGCTTTACGGCATTTTGCAGGGGCTTTTTTTCGTGCAAAGACCCGATTTTTCGGAAAAAATAAAACAGGGCGGATGGTAAATCCGCCCTTCACAGCTGCAATATTGTACATATGCCTTCCGCAAAAGACAACGCTCCGTCTCCCATCGGCTTCCGGAACCAAAAGCGCAATCTGTGTTACAAGTGCCTTATGCGCGTTCGACCTTGCCGGAACGCAGGCAGCGCGAGCAAACATAAGCGGTTCTGTGTGTGCCGGCCGACACAATCTTCACTCTTCTGATGTTGGGCTTCCACGCTCTGTTGGTCTTACGGTTCGAGTGCGAAACCTTCAATCCGTAGACAACGCTTTTTCCGCAGAGTTCGCATTTTGCCATGATTCTGCACCTCCAATTTATATAGAAAGTTTTATGATTTCAAAACAGCACCACTGATTATAGCATACAAAATAAGAAAAATCAAGTGGAATTTCAAAAAAATATCGTGAGTTCCGCAGATTTTTGCGGCAAATCATCGGGAAAAGGACTTATTTTTTCTCGTTATCCTTCAGTTCCTCGTCCAAGTCGTCGATGCGGTGGTAGCTTTTGCGTCCTTCCTCCAGAACTTCGGGGGAGGGGGCGAGGGTGTTCTTTTTCCGGAAGGAGAAGCGGCTCTCCTCTCCCCGCATGATCCTTCGGATGTTGGCGCGGTGCATATAGACCACAAAGACGGCGAGGAAGATGCCGACCAGCAGCGTGGCGGAGGGAAGGGTGTGGCTCAGCGTGGAGATCGTGCTGGGAATGTCGGTGACCGCTCCGTTCAGCGTATCGATCTCGGTATAGAGGCCGTGGTTGTAAAAATACTGAGGGAATACCTTTCCGTGAAGAAAATTGTAGATACTTCGGTTGACCAAAGGATAGAGAATAACGGTCATTACACTGCCCAGCGAGATATATTTGCTGGCGAGAACAATGAGGACAAAGAAGGAAAAGAGTACGACGAAGCTCACCGGATCGAGAATCAGCACCATGCCGGCGGTAGCTGCCACGCCCTTGCCCCCCTTGAAGCCGTAAAAGCAGGGAAAGCAGTGGCCGAGAATGCAGGCAAGTCCCGCAACGCTGGCAATTCCGCTGCCGAAAAGCAGCATGGCACCTCCCACGGAGATCACGGTCTTTAAGACATCGCCCACAATCACCAGCACCGCCGCCCGTTTGCCGAAGACCCGGTTCATGTTGGTGAAGCCGGCGTTGCCGCTGCCGTGATTTCGGATATCGTCGTGATAGACATGCTTGGAGAGCAGGATGGCAAAGTTCAGCGCCCCGAGAATGTAGGAAAGGACCACCCAGAGGACGGCAAAAGTGTAAAAGAGGGCGGCTTTGTCCGAAAGAGCAAAGCGCAGAAAGCCGTTGAGCTTGATATATTCGTAATCGTAGATCAGATTGGCAAAGGAATAGAGGGAGAGATTCACGCTTATTCCTCCTCTCCGCGCATACGGATGACGATCCGGATCGGCGTGCCCGCAAAGCCGTAGGCCTCCCG
>CAZGQH010000380.1:0-1543 GCA_964527575.1 uncultured Lachnospiraceae bacterium | reverse complement strand
TGCCCGGCGGATGGCGTCCTCGTTCTCCTTCATCTCATTGAGAGCCGCCTCAGTTTCGGCCTGCTTGCGGCCCAGCGCCTCATAACTCCGGTAGAGTTCTGCATACCGGTCTAAAAGCGCCGCTATGTACTCATCCACCTCGCTGCGGGTATAGCCCCGCAGCGAGAGCGAAAAGCTTTCTTTTTTCAACTCGTCTGGTGTCATCATATCAACAGGTTCCTTTGTGTAGGTATAACCCCGCTCAATAAAGGATCGAGGTGGGGAGCAGCGCCTGAATCAGCGAGAGTGCCACGACTGCCATAAGAAAAGACAGATCGAGGGGAAAATCCCGCAGCTTTTCCGAGCGCTCCAAAAGCTTGCGAAAAGGATAGATCACCGGCTCGGTGGCCACATAGAGAAAGCGCATGAAGGCGTTGTCCCCCTCCATAAAAAAGAGAGAACAAATCGCCCGCACCAAAAACAGGATCTGAAGAACCATGATCAGATAATAGACCAGATTCACGACCACATCGATCACCATTTCCACCGTTATCACCCCTTTGACTGTAATACCGTTATCGGTTCGGGAAACGGTACGCCATTACTATATACGCTTCGACAGAAAACTATGCTCCCGCTTTCTGCCGACGGCAGTTAAAATCCTTCGTAAGGAGAAGCATTCTCTTCCTTCGCGCCCTTCGCACCGCCGGCCTGACCCGACAGAGTCTTGCCTCCGGCAGTGGCGTCGTTCGACACATCCACATTGCTGGGGGTCGCGATATAAATTCCGTTCGAAATGCTCTTCAGCTGACCGCCCACGGTGTAGGCCACGCCCGAGAAAAAGTCAATGATCCGCTTGGCCGCTTCCTTGGAGGCCTCCTCTAAATTCAGAACCACAGGGCGGTTTCCGATCAGGTGATCGGCCACCTCCATGACGCTGGCGTCAAAACCCGTAAGACGGGCGATCTTCAGTTCGATCGATTTGCCTGTACCAACAGGCTCCCGGATGCTCTTTTCCTCAGTCATATCGTCCTCCGACTCCTCGTATTCCGTTTCTTCTTCCTCTATGGCTTCCTCTTCCGCCATTTCGGTCTCTTCTTCCTCGTCTTCGTCTCCGACGAGCTTCTTGTACAGGTTCTTAAAAAATGCCACGCTCTAAGACCTTTCCTTTCCTCAATGCCCGCCTTCACCCGAGAAAAACGGATCCTTCTTCATTATTTTCCGGATAGTGCCGCTTCCCGAAAAGGGCGCTGCCGAGACGAATCAGATTGGAGCCGCAGTCCAGCGCCTCCCGGTAGCTGTCTGACATTCCCATAGAAAGGACACATCCGTTTATATTATGCAATTTTTTTTGCAAAATGTCAATAAAAATTTGATAGGTTTGTTCAAAATAATTGCGTGTTTCCTCGACAGAAGCGCCCGCCGGCGGGATCGCCATCAGACCGCGGGGCCGAAGAGAAGAATAGGCCGCCAGCCGGTCGAAAAAGGCGTCGACCTCCTCGGGCAGGATTCCCCCTTTGTTCTCCTCCCGGCCGATGTTGACCTCCACAAGAATATCCATGGT
>CAZGQH010000379.1:0-1561 GCA_964527575.1 uncultured Lachnospiraceae bacterium | reverse complement strand
CTCCGGCGTCATCTCTTTCATATTGATAAGGATATCGCCTGTAAAAGCGATGCGGTGCTGCCGATCTATCAGAACAAGTTCCCCGGGCAGATGACCGCCCCCTCCCTCCCAAAGCTCAAAGCAGAGTTCTCCGAATTGCCATCTGCCGCTTGGTATTAAAGGTGCATCTTCGGTCTCCTGAAGCTGTCCGAGTTCTCTGAGGGCTTCCGGATTGGCAGGCTGGTAAGAGGTGAGCGTCTTGCAGATACGAATGTAGGGGGCATGGAGAGGGTTTTGCTCGCGTAATCCGCTGCTGCTTTGGATTTCCGACAGCAGAGAAAAACGGCTTTTCCGGCTTAAATAAATGCGATCAAACAAATTCAGCAATCCGCAGTGATCTACGTCTGCATGCGTAATCAGTGCGGTGCGAGGCGCAGTATCAAAATCGGGGATCAGCCTTCGGAAGAGGTTGAGCATCTCGGTAGAATAACAGGCATATCCGGTGTCGATGTACAGATACTCTCCCTGATGGCATAAAATCGTGGTATTGCTTCCGCAGGGTGGTTCGATCAAAATAATACGGAGGTCTTCTCCAAAACAGTGTTCACTGATACGCGGATGGAAGGCGTCGCCTCGATAACGCGACAGTGCTTCGCCAAATTGACGAATATAGTCAAAGGTCTTGTGAAACTGCTCGCCTTGCTCCTCCAAGCACTGCATAAGTAAGTTTGAATCAATTACCAGTTCCTTGCGCGCACTTTCCGGCAATCCCATTTTGGCTGCCAGTTCGTTGGCAAACGAAACATAAAAAATGCTGTTATCCAAGATTTTTTCGGCTTTATCATAATCAAGGACTCGTACCGGACAAAGGGAAGAGGCCGCTTTTAAAAAATCGGAAAAGACAGGGGGATTTTCGACAAACAGTCCCATTTTGAAGGTCTGCCGTCCGCTTCCGTTTTCCTGAGAGCTGAGATAGGAAATGTTGAAGCGATAGTGGGCAATCAACTCCAGAACCTTGGTAACGCTTCCCGGAACGTCGATCAGATCAAACTCGGTCAGTAAGACACAGCTCTCCTCCTCGCCGCTTGGCAGATATCCGATTTCCGAGAGCCGGCGTGCAGCAAGAGACAGGGCGGCAGGTTCCCCTTCCACCTCTAAAAACAGTGTGTGCAAATCAATGGCTTTGTTATAGCTGACTCGGGTAATATTCAACCCAAGTTCTGCGACAGTACGGCTTGCCAGCAGAAAGGCGCCTACATTGTCGGGCATTGTGGTGATATAGGTTTTTTTCATAGACTGGGCTTTGAAAGGGACGCATTGCATTTTTCGCCCTTTTTCTTTTTACCTTTTTCTGTAGAGATAGATTGGAACGAACATGACTTATTTGGCTATATTAGAACGAATTCTATTGTTGTGAGAGTTCCCACCACGCCGCAAGAGAAACCGTTTATTTTTCGTCTACGATTCTGACTCTCGAAAGAATATCGTCTAAGATAGCAAAAGCCCCGATAAAATCGGGGCTTTTGCTATGGCCTACCCGACAGGATTCGAACCTGCGACCTCAAGAGTCGGAGTCTTGCGC
>CAZGQH010000378.1:0-1562 GCA_964527575.1 uncultured Lachnospiraceae bacterium | reverse complement strand
TGGGTGATGCCTCCAAGACGGGATACATGCCGCAGGGGGTTGTGTTGATCAGAACCTCCGTATCGCAGCATGTTCGGGCGGCTTCCTCGTAAGAGATCGCCTCGCCGGACGGCTTCCGGCTGACCTTCTTGACGGAGGAGGCGCCCGCCGCCTTTGCTGCCGCAGCGGCAGTTTTGCTGGTTCCCCCGGTGCCGAGGATCAGCACCTTTTTGTCGGCAAGATCGATTCCTTCCCGCTCGGCAAGGGCTTTGAGGCCGGCAAAATCGGTGTTATAGCCGAAGAGCTTTCCCTCCCGGTTGACAACCGTGTTCACCGCGCCGATGGCTCTTGCTCCCTCGTCGATCTCATCGAGGAAGGGGATCACTGCCTCCTTGTAGGGAATGGTGACATTGATGCCGGAAAACTCACGGCGTGTGAGAAAGTCGGGCAGCTCTTCGGGGGTGAGCTCCTTCAATTCGTAGGCGTAATAGCCCAGCTTTTCGTGAATGATTTTCGAGAAGCTGTGGGGCAGATGTTCGCCGATGCAGCCGTAGGTCATGATCTACCTCCCAGCCAGTCGGTGCCATAGCGCAGCGCGAGAAGGTCGGCGGCCACAAGCGCGGTCACGCTGTCCACCACTACCCGGGCCCGGTGGACGATGGCGGGATCATGCCGCCCTTCGATGGTGAGCTTTTTTTCTTCCTTTTTGAAAAAGTCCACGGTATCCTGCTCCCGGTAGATCGAGGGGGTTGGTTTGACGGCGGTGCGGAAGAGCACCGGCATACCGTTGGTGATGCCGCCGTTGATGCCGCCGTTTTTGTTGGTGGCGGTGACGATTTTACCCTCCTCCATCCGGAAGGGATCGTTGGCTTTACTGCCCCGCAGGGCGGCGAGTCCGAAGCCCTCACCGAATTCCACTCCTTTTACCGCAGGGATACTGAAGAGGGCGTGGGCAAGAAGCCCCTCAAAGCTGTCAAACCAAGGCTCTCCCACTCCGGCAGGCATGCCGGTAAGCGCGGTTTCCAGAATTCCTCCCACGCTGTCCCCCTCCCGGGCGGCGGCGAGGATGGCTTCCTTCATGGCGTCGCCCGCCTCCTCGTCCAGAACGGCAAATTCCTTCGTATTCAGAAGGGCGAGGTCGGCGGGAAGATCGCCGAAATCCCGGTCGGCAATCCCGGCGCAGCTCTTCACATGGCTGCCCACGGCGATGCCCTTTGCCGCAAGGGCGGTCTGCAGAATCGCGCCGGCCGCCACCAGCGGGGCGGTGAGGCGGCCGCTGAAGTGTCCGCCTCCGCGATAGTCTTCAAAGCCGTGATACTTGCAGAAGGCGGTATAGTCGGCGTGACCCGGCCGGGCCAGGCTGCGGGTGGCCTCGTAATTCTTGCTTCTTGTGTCGCTGTTTTCGATGAGGATTGTCAGCGGAGCGCCGGTGGTGAAGCCCTCCTTTCCGCCGCTCACAACCGAAAAGGCGTCGGCCTCTTTCCGGGCGGTGGCAATCCGTCCCGCCGGCCGACGGAGGGTCAGGCGGGAGGCGATGAAATCCCCGTCCACCGGAATGCCGGGGGCAAGGCCGTCGAGCACCG
>CAZGQH010000377.1:0-1568 GCA_964527575.1 uncultured Lachnospiraceae bacterium | reverse complement strand
GGCCTCTGGGAGGGCCTCGGCTACTGTGGCTTTGCCACCACCGACATCACCTACCACGCCTCCTTCGGCCTGGCAGCCCTCTTTCCCGAATTGCAGAAGCGGCAGATGCGCATGACCGCCGACTTTCGCCGGGAAGACGGCCGGATTCCCCACTTCTTCACCCCCGACCTCTACCATGTGGACGACGGCTTCCACCGGGTGGATATGAATCCCCAGTTCGTGCTGCTGGCCGCCCGGGACTATCTGCTTCACGGCGACCGGGAGCAGCTTTCCTACCTGTGGCCGGCCATCGAAGCGGCCATGGAAGCTACCGCCTCTCTTGACGAAAACGGCGACGGTCTGCCCGACCGGGACACGGCCTACAACACCTACGACGCCTGGCATTTTTCCGGCACCCCCGCCTATATCGCCTTTCTCTGGCTGGCGGCGCTGAAGGCCGCCGTCCGGCTGGCCGGGGTTATGGGGAAGAGGGACTGCGCCCACCGCTGGCAGGCCCTTCTCGAAAAGGGGTGCGCGAGCGCGGAGAATCTTCTTTATAACGGCGAATACTACGATCTTTGGAGCAAGGCCGCGCCCGGTGCGGCAGAAGAGGGCGACCGGGACGGCTGCCTGATGAGCAATCAGCTGGACGGCGAAATCTTTCTTCGCCTGATCGGTCTTCCCGGCAACCTGACCGACGAACGGGTGGGCAGCGTACTCGATACCATCTTCCGGCACAACTTCGAAAAGGGGGCGGGACTGGTCAACGCCTCCACACCGAACGGAAAGACAACAACCCTTTATACCTATAAAAACTGCCAGGCAGAAGCCCGCTGGACGGGAGTGGAGTACCTCTTCGCCGCCGCGCTGGAGGGCGCCGGCCGCAAAAGCGAGGCGGAGGAGCTGGTGGAGACGGTAGCCGAATGCCAGCGACGGCTGGGCTATTTCTTCAACCACTGGGAGTGCGGCTTCCGCTATACCCGTCCCCTCTCCTCCTGGACGACCCTGCTGTCCGCCTCGGGCGCCTCTTTTGACGCCGCCGCAGGCCTTCTCTCGCTCACGCCTCCCGGCAGCTCTTTCGGAAAAAACAAAGCGGAAAATCCCGCTTCTCCGCCCGCCTCCGATCTTTTGTCCCCCGGCTCTTCGCCCCTTTCCGGCGACCAGCCTTCTTCCGCGCGGCCCCTCTCCGGCTCGCTCCCTTCTTCCCCCTCCTCGTCCGTCTCTGCCGATCTCCCTGCGTCCCCGTCCGATCACAAGGATTCTTCCGCCTCTCCTTCCGATGCTGCCTCTCCTTCCGATGCTGCCTCTCCTTCCGGCGCACCGGAAAAATACCCGATCGTCACGGCGACCGGTGTGGCATCGGCCGTGTTCGAAGCGGACCGGTTCATCCTTTCGCTCCGATCGGGAAGGCTTTCGCTTTCGGCCCTGCGCCTCCCGGCGCCGAAGGACGGGTGCGCTCTCAAAGCCGAAAGCTTTCTCTCGGGCGCCCCCTCTTGTCCGAGCCCTCGCTGTGAGAAAAAGGGGGAGACCATGACCCTTTTCTTTTCCGAGCCGGTCATCCTTTTACCCGGCGACCGCCTGACGGTGAC
>CAZGQH010000376.1:0-1582 GCA_964527575.1 uncultured Lachnospiraceae bacterium | reverse complement strand
ATCGCCGGCCGTGACCACCTTGGCGCCCAGCTCGACGGCCTTTTCAATGGCATAGATCGCCACATTGCCCGAGCCCGAAACCGCAACAATCTTGCCCTCCAAGGTCTTGCCGTTGGAACGGAGCATCTCATCGGTGAGATAAAGGAGGCCGTAGCCGGTAGCCTGCGTGCGCACCAGCGAGCCGCCGTAGGAGAGGCCCTTGCCGGTAAGAACGCCCTCATAGAGGCCGGTGAGGCGCTTGTACTGACCGTACATATAACCGATCTCCCGGGCGCCGGTGCCGATGTCGCCGGCGGGCACGTCGGTATCCGCACCCACATACTTGGTCAGCTCGGTCATAAAGGACTGACAGAAGGCCATGACCTCGCGGTCGCTCTTGCCCTTGGGATCGAAGTCGGAACCGCCCTTACCGCCGCCGATAGGCAGACCGGTGAGGGAGTTCTTGAATACCTGCTCAAAACCGAGGAACTTGAGAATGCTCAGGTTCACCGAGGGATGCAGACGAAGGCCGCCCTTGTAGGGACCGATGGAGTTGTTGAACTGCACCCGATAGCCCCGGTTGATCTGCACCTTGCCCTGATCGTCCACCCACGGCACGCGGAAGGTGATGATGCGGTCGGGCTCCACAAGACGCTCTAAGATGGCTTCTCTCTGATACTTCTCCTCGTTGGCCTCTACCACCGGGCGAAGCGATTCGAGAACCTCGTGAACCGCCTGCAGAAACTCGGGCTGATCCTTATATCTTGTTTCTACTTCACTTTTGACTTGATCGAGATAACGCATAATTGTTCCTCCTTTTGATTTTACGAACAGCTAATTATAGCACAGGACTTTGAGAAATTCAAGAGCAAAAAAGGAAGTTTTTTCTCTTTTTTTCTCTTTTTCATTACTTTTTTCGGTTGCAACAAGAGTTATTCAAAATTTGTCCGACCGGAAAAGCCTTGCCTGCTGTTTTTCTATAGCCTTAGAAAAGCGTGATCTGATTGGTCTCGGACATACCGTCGAGAACCCCGTTCTGACGAAGCAGCTCCATGACCGTCTTCGAAAGTCCGGCCTTCACCTGAAGCTCCATCTGGGAGAGCACCTCTCCCTGTTCCCGCACCTCCACAATCTTCCGCGCCGCTGTCTCTCCGAGACCCGGCAGAGCGGAAAAGGGGATGCGGATCCGGCCGTTTTCCGGTAGGAAGGCGGAAGCGTCCGACTTCTCGTAGCTCACCGGCAAAAACTGAATGCCCCGGCAGAGGGCTTCGTTGGCCAGCTGAAGGGCGCCCACCGTTTCGGCGTCCTTGGCGGTGGCCTCCTTGCCCTTGGCGGCGATATCCTCCATGGTCTTGCGGATGTAGCCCTTCCCCTTCAGGACGACGGTGGCGTCGAAGCCGCCGGGTGCCACCGAGAAGTAGGCGGCGTAGAATTCGAGGGGCTTGTGGATCTTGAACCAGGCAAGACGGATGGCCGACATGACATAGGCGGCGGCATGGGCCTTCGGGAACATGTACTTGATCTTTTTACAGGAGCCGATATACCAGTCGGGCACGTTATGCTCCCGCATGGCAGCCTCCCAGTCGGGGGTAAGACCCTTGCC
>CAZGQH010000375.1:0-1583 GCA_964527575.1 uncultured Lachnospiraceae bacterium | reverse complement strand
GCTCCTTCTCACCGGCACTGTAATTGTAGCCCACCACCGGCTGATAAGCCTGCCCCATGCCCAGCGCGATACTGAACATGAAGAGAAAGATCTTGTTGACAATCGACATGGCTGAAAGCGCCGCATCACCGATTCCGGCAGCTGCATTGTTTAACATGATAGCCGCAATTGAAGCCAATCCCTGTCGAAAAACCGACGGAAGTCCGACGAGAAAAATCTCCCCGTAGATTCCGGCCCGAAGCGTGAAAAAGCGCGGGTGAAGCGACAAGGTCGTCCGCTTGGACAAAAGACAAAACAGAAAAAAGAGAAGCGAACAGGACTGACTGACCAGCGTAGCCAGGGATGCCCCCGAAATCCCCAGGTTCCAAACAAAGAGAAAAAGCGGATCGAGAGCGATATTGAGAAGCGCTCCCATCGCTAAGCCAACCATAGAAAGTCCGGTCTTTCCTTCGGCGCGCAGCAGATTGCTCAGCACAAACACCGCCGTCATCATCGGCGCACCGATGAAAATATAACGGGCATAGGATTTCGCAAAAGGCAGAACCGAGTCGGTAGCCCCTAACAGCCGCAAAAGCGGCTCCAAAAATACAAGACCGGCAACGGTAAGAAGAATGCCAGACAGAAACGCCATCAACAAGGCCGACAACGCCACGCGATTGGCCCGCTCTTTTTCTTGTCCTCCTAAGGAGCGGGAAACCATGCTTCCCGCTCCGGTTCCGAAGGTAAAGCCAAGTGCCTGAATCAGCGCCATAACCGAGAAAACCACGCCGACTGCCCCCGAGGCAGCGATATTTTCCGCCCGCGACTCCCCCACCCGCGCGACAAAAAAACCATCGGCCAGACTATAGATCGAAGTGATCAGAAGGCTGATTACGGTAGGAAACGCCAGCTTTGCCACAAGCGGCTTCACTGGCGTTTTCAGCATGATCTGAAGCTGTTTGTCCTGACCCCTTTCCTCTTCCCGCGCCATAAAGTCCTCTTTCCCAAGGCTGGCTTGCCATGCAATATACAAAGCAGCCCGCAGCTCTTTTCTTTATTTATGTCTGAAAAAGAGACAATTCATGCGCCAAAGATAAAAATTATAGATTGTCGATCATGATTCCTTCTATAATGTTGGCGATATTTTCGCAGGTATCGCAGCAATCCTCAAAAAGCGAAAAGATCGGACCCCAGATCAGAATCGTAAGCGGATCCTGCTTTTCCTGGTAGAGCTGGTGCATCACCCGGATATAGAGAGCATCCCCTTCCTCTTCCACTAAGTTGATCTTTTGAATAAGTTCCTTCAGGGTCTTGGATTTCTTAAAGTTTTCAAACTCACCCAACATCTCATGCACCGCCTCACAGCAGCGGATAAGCACCGAAACCATCTCATCGGTTTCCGGACGGATCTTCTCCACCCCGGTCACATAGAGCTTAATGCCAATCTCCTCGATATCGTCGGTCAGATTGTCGATAGCGTGGCTCAACCGGAAGATATCGTTGCGCTCAATAGGTGTGATAAAGGCCTTGAGCAGCTTTTCGATCATCTCGTGCTTGACGATATCTCCCCGATGCTCGATCTCGTGCATCGCAGCCATCGTTTC
>CAZGQH010000374.1:0-1587 GCA_964527575.1 uncultured Lachnospiraceae bacterium | reverse complement strand
CCGCAGTGACTGAGGCACCCCGGGGTGCCTCCTATCTTCCCGGCTATGCCCGGAATAATGTCCAATTTTTCCGATACTACGACAACGCCGTCACCGAACGGGATATGGGCTACGCCTCCGCACTGGAAATCGATATGCTGTCGGTTTCGCTCTCCTTCGCATACTGGCAGGAAAATCCCACCCACATGGAAGCCGTACTCGATGACCTTCTGACCCAGGCCGAAATGAACGGGCTCTCGCTTTTTGTTTCCCTTCTTTCGGGGGATGACGCCGCAACGGCCAGCGAAGATACCGCCACACCCTATCTCAAATGGTTTTTCGAGCGCTACGGCGATGACATCCGCCTTGCGGGGATCTCACTTTTCGAGGCCCGCAGGGAATGGGGAGAGTCAGCCGCCGCTCTCTGCGAAGAGGCTCTTGCTCTGCGGGGAAAAGTGCCGCTCTCGCTTTTCACTCTGACCGAACGTGAGCTTTCCGACAAGGCCGCCATCGATGCCGCGCTGAAGGGCGATCTTCTTACCTTCCGTATGAAAGCTGTTTCTGCGGAAAGCCTCCGAACCGCGACCACAGAGCTTCTGGCCGCGTCAGAGAGCGCCGGAAAGCCGGTCTTCTGCACCGAGATGAAAGGAGAACCCGCTGCTTTTGTCGAAATTGTCGCCCTCTGTGAAGAACTGCGGCAAAACGGCCGCCTCGCGCCCTTTTACCATACACTGATGGTGGGAGACGAGGGCGGGCTTGTCCAGGAGGACGGCAGCTATTTCGATCTTGGCACGATTCGGGCGCTTCTTCCCGGAGAAGATCTTTCTGAGGCAATCGAGAATAATGCGCTGCCTCAGGGCAGCTATATAGCCCGCCATACCTTCGGCGAGAGCTTTCTTGATCAAAAGTCCAGCCGCTGGCGGCAGGCAACAGGCAAATGGAGCGTAAGCGAGGGAAGCTTCTGGGGACAGGGTCTCGCCATTGCCGAAGCCACCGCTTTTTCCGACTTTTCCGCCACCTTCGATCTTAAGCTGAACGATGGGGAGGCCGGCTTCTTCTTCCGCGCCGAAAACGATCAAAACGGTTACCTGGCCGCCCTATCGGTCGGCCGTCTGTCACTCTATCGCGTGGCAGGAGGCGAAAAGACCCTTCTCTTTTCCGTGGAAGCCGAGATCGAGGGCGGCATTCTGCCGGTGACGGTCACCGCTTCAGGGAATACCCTGAAAATCACCGCCAACTGCGCCGAATGCAGCGTCACCGACGACAGCTATTCCGAAGGCGCCGTCGGCTTCTATGCCGAAAAGACCGATGTCGGCTTCGATAACCTGAAGCTGATCGCGCAAAAGACCGATTGACGTCTCCAAACAACTTTCGAAACACCAATGGGGTGCTCCCGCTGCGGTTGGAAGGCCATGCTTTCTGACCGCAGCTTTATTTTACCGGCTCCCGTTCATACCAAAACTTTTTCTCTGTTTTTTTCCGGCTCCAAAAGATGCGTCGTAAAATACCGTATAACGACTATTCGATCTCACTTGCTCTTTATTTCATACCATAAATAGAATTATATTCACCCGGAAGGTACCGCTTCTCTTCCTGCTTTTGTAAAGG
>CAZGQH010000373.1:0-1604 GCA_964527575.1 uncultured Lachnospiraceae bacterium | reverse complement strand
CAGACCGAACTCCCTGCCAGCGGCCATACCGAGGTCACCGATCCCGGCAAAGCTCCCACCTGCACCGAAAAGGGACTGTCCGAGGGCAGGCACTGCTCGGTCTGCGATACCGTCATTACGCCCCAATCCGAGATTCCCGCCACCGGTCACAAAGAGGTCACCGATCCCGGCAAAGCTCCCACCTGTACCGAAAAGGGACTATCCGAGGGCAAGCACTGCTCGGTCTGCGACGCCGTCATCACGCCCCAATCCGAGATTCCGGCCACCGGCCACTCCTTCGGCGAATGGGGTGTCGAAAAGGAAGCCACCCGACAAGAGGAAGGGCTTAAAACCCGCATCTGTCTGACCTGCGGTCAAACAGAGGAAGAGAAGATTCCCGCGCTGGGCGGCGTCTCGCCTCTTCTCATCGTTGTCATAGTACTGGCCGTTCTTCTCATAGGCGGAGGCATTGTTCTCTTTGTAATCCTCTTCCGTAAGAAAAAAACAGCCCGATAAAACCCCTGCAAGACGCCTTAAGCGGAGTCACAGACCGAACCGGCCTGCGGCTCCGTTTTTTGGTTTATGTCCCCTCTCTGCTAAGCGGGAGATTCCCATGATGCCTATGCCGCGGAAGAGGTCCGCCAAAACGGCAGAGACGCCCCGGGTAAAGGGAGCCTTTTCGTCAACGTTTCTTTTGCGTGGAAAAGGGAAGTTCCCGCAAACCCTTTGACCGGTCTGTGGGAACTTTTTTTGATTTCATCGATAAGAATATCACGATTTTGGATGAGCGTCTTTGAATTTCGGGCAGATAGGTTCGTTGTTTCATCAAGATGGTTGATCCGGCCAGTGCGGTAAGGAAACGGGCGTCGGGTGATCGGTGATGTTCAGATAAAAGAGCAGGTCTGGTTTTTCCGGATAGCCATGATGCTGCGGTCGGAGAGATCAGGCTTCGACTATCCGGATAGCCATGATGTTGCGGTCGGAGAGGTCAGGCTTTGACCACCCGGATGGCGATGATGCTGCAATCGTCGTCGGCTTCGGGAGAGAGCTCTTCGAGAAGCTTTTCGGCGATCTCCCGCGCCGAGAGGGCGTCGGTATCGGCCAAGGCTTCGGTGAGCTCAAAAACCTCCTCCCCGGCGGGCGCCAGGCCGTCGCTCATCATGAGAATCAGATCGCCTGGATAAACCGGTGTCTCCATCTCATCGGTAGCGATCTCCCGCGTGATACCCACCGGCACCGAGCGGCTGTCGATCCGGAAGAGGCTGCCGTTGTGGAGCACAAAGGAGGCGGCAGCGCCGCATTTCGTAAAGATCGCCCGGGAGGAGAAGAGATCCAGCTCCAAAAGGTCGGCGGTGGAGTGGCACTCCTCGCTCTTTGAGCGCAGGAAGTTGGAGAGCATTTTTAAGACTACGCCTTTTTTGTTTCCCGCTGCCAGCATTTTTTCGAGAAATACCGTGGAGATGCGGGCGGTGATGGCGGCCGTGCGTCCGCTGCCCATGCCGTCGCAGATGAGGAAGTAGCGGTTGCCGCAGGGGCCGTCAAAAACGGTGAGAGAGTCGCCGCTGACCTTTTCGTCGCCTTTGGCCCGCACGGCTGTGGCCACCTCCGAGGTGATGGCGGGCAGG
>CAZGQH010000372.1:0-1619 GCA_964527575.1 uncultured Lachnospiraceae bacterium | reverse complement strand
ATTAGCAATACTGTCAACAACCTCTATACCCTCAACCACCTGACCGAAAACAGTATGGCGAAAATCGAGCCAAGGTGTGCCACCCTTTTCTTCATAGGCCTTAACAATATCTTCGGGGAAAGATTCGGGCATTTCTTTCATTTGACCTATCATATTGGCGGGAACATTATCAGCCTGAACAATAAAGAACTGACTTCCATTGGTGTTGGGTCCGGCATTTGCCATTGATAATGCACCTTTAATGTTATGAAGTTTTACATCAAATTCGTCCTCAAAACTGTCTCCCCAAATGGATTCGCCACCCATTCCGGTACCTGTTGGATCGCCGCCTTGAATCATAAAATCCTTGATAACTCTGTGAAAAATTAAACCGTTGTAATAACCCTCTTTAGCGTGGGTTGTGAAATTTTCAACAGTCTTTGGGGCTTCTTCGGGGAAAAGTTTAACCTTAATCTCCCCCATATTTGTCTTTATTGTAGCAAGGGTATCCCCTGCCCCAATAGGTTTTAACTGATAATCTGCCATAAAATAACTCCTTTAATTTTTATACATTGTTTTTTACCTATTCAAAATGTCGGAATTTCATTGACATTTTCTTTCTTCCAATTATAACATAAAAAGTCAATCCCTGCAATATAGAAATGCAGAATTATTCATTATTCATCAGCAAAGCGGCTTCAATATTAGGTATTCATTTGCATCAACACAGGTGACGGTCCCCTGTGTTATCCCCGACTCTTGATCTTAAAAATCTTCCCAAAACCGAGGATGGAAGACGAAAAGAGCGGAAAGCCATTTTTAGTGGTCTTATCCGCTCTTTTTCTGTTATGTCTAAATGAAGCAGCTCCTTAAAAATAAATGCTGAAATATCTCTTATCCTCGGTCATAAAGTTCGTTCCCGATGCGAAATCCGCAACGTGATACCGAAGAGTGTCGCATCCGTTTGTGAACGTGAGCATAAATTCAAGGTTTACACCGTCCGCCGTGTGAACTCTTTCACACTCTGTGCATCGGAAATCTGGCGTGAGAAATCTTTTTCCAAACATCTCGTCCTCGGTGTTTCCAATGAGCTTCGTTCTGCAAAGAAGGACCGCACCCTTTCTCAAGAGTACAGCATCTCCCTCAACCCAAAGCGCGGGATCAGCGGAAATAAAAGCTTCGCTGGCTGAAGAAGCAGAAGTGGCGGAAACCCATCTTGCGTGCTTCCAGGGAAGATCGCCAAGCTTTGTCGAGTGGCATATAGGCACGATCTTTACAGAATCGTCAAATTCCGCGACAATCTCTGATGAAGCGCGAAGAACAGTATCGTAGGATCTGCCATGCGCGGCGTGACGCTCTCCGTTTACGGTGAAAAACGCTTTATCGCTCCAAGCGGGGATTCTTAAGCTGATGGGCAGTGGACTGCCGTCGAAGGAAAGGCTTATTTTCGCTTTACTCTCACCGAGGAAGTCGCCGTCGACCACAACCGACACCATGCGGTCTTTTATCTTGATCTTTCCCGACATTTCCCCATACAGGTCAATAAAAAGCGTCTCGCCGTCGGTCGCAAGCCTCCCCTCGGCAAGATTCATCAACCCACGCGGCATATGGTTGACGCAGCAGTGGTCGTACTTGAAGCT
>CAZGQH010000371.1:0-1633 GCA_964527575.1 uncultured Lachnospiraceae bacterium | reverse complement strand
GATTAAAATATGCCCCCTGTTCCGTATATACGGAACAGGGGGCATATTTTAATCGTCGTATTCGGCGTCAAACTCCAGAATCGTCCCCTTTCGGGCATGGATCGTGTATTCATACTCGATCCGATCTTTGTAAAACTCAATTTCGTAGACCATAATCCCATCGTCATTTTCAAACTTGGCCTTGGAAAAGAAGATCTCCTCCGCCGAAAAGCCCGCATGCTCCAATGCAATGCTCTTTGCCTTTTCAAGACCGATATTGGAATCCCCGCTTTCCTCCGGCTGCTGGAACATGGGACGGAATTCCACGCTTTTCTCCTGAATCGCTCCGGTCGCCGCATCGATCTCATACTCATAGTACTGTGCAGCGGTATAGAATTCGATGTCGTAAACGACTCGACCGTCCTCACGGTCGCTCTTTTGCTTGGTAAAGGTCACATCGGCATCTGCAAGTCCGGCGTCGGCCAGCGCCTTTTCTTTGGCGGCCTCCAGACCGATATGGGCACTGTCTCCCTGTCCCGGACGACCGATCATCCTTTCCTCAATACTCTTTTTATAGACCGCGCCGCTCGCTGCATCGATCTCATACTCATAGTACCTTTCGGCCGTATAGAATTCGATGTCGTAAACGGCACGGCCGTCCTCACGGTCGCTCTTTTGCTTGGTAAAGGTCACATCGGCATCTGCAAGTCCGGCATCGGCCAGCGCCTTTTCTTTTGCAGCCTCCAGACCGATATAAACCGACTCCTCATTCAAAGGCGGATTTTTCTGCGAAAGACCGCCCGGAAGAAAATCGTCATCCACCTCTGCCCGACGGGAGAGAACGGTGCCGTCCGAGGCCTTGACCAGATAATCATACTCGATGCCGCCGGCCGTAAACTCCACTTCATAAACAAAGCTTCCGTTTTCAAATTCAAATTCGTTCTGCGTGAAGACGGCGTCCGCCGGATCTACCCCGGCATCGGTCAGAACCTTCTCTTTAACCGCCTCCACGCCAATGGCGTTGTTTTTGGCAATTCCCTCTGCTGCGAAAATCGTCACCGTACCGGTGACAGCCAGAGCAGCTGCCAGTCCCAAAAGGGTCAATACCACCTTTTTCGGTTTGGAAGATAAAGCGTTGTGTTTCATGAAAAATGCTCCTTTCATCTGTTGTGCCTTAAGAATAACTGACAAAGATGAGAGGAGCATTAGAGAATCTAATTTTTTTCAGAAATCCGAAAAATAAATCTGCTTCCTTTTCCAAGCTCGCTTTCCACGGTGATGCTTCCGCCATGCAGCCGGGCAATCTCCTGCGCCATCGACAATCCGAGACCGACGCCCTGCCCGCTGCGGGAGGGGTCAGCCTGATAAAACCGGTTGAAGATCTTCTCGACCTGTTCGGAAGTCATGCCGATCCCGTCATCTGCCACCACAAGAAGCACATCCTTGTCCTTACGGGTAAGCTTTACCGCGATCTTTCCGTTTTCCTTCCCGTAGCGATAGGCATTGCTGATCAGATTGGTAAAAAGCCGGCCGAGCAGCTCCCGGTTGCCATTGACAGCAATCCCCTCTTCCGCCTCACAGGTCAGGGTGATCTCCTTTTCCCGCAGAAGTCCCAGATCCTCGCTCAGCGAACGGACAAGAGCAGTAAAATCCA
>CAZGQH010000370.1:0-1634 GCA_964527575.1 uncultured Lachnospiraceae bacterium | reverse complement strand
CGTATATACGGAACAGGGGGCATATTTTACGGGAACAGAAAACTTGCGTGCTCTTCCACTTTGGAGAATGGGGCAGCAGAAAAAATATTTTTCTGTGGTGGGCAAATTAACGCAGACCTTCGTTCTCCTTCTCAAAAACGATGCCCTCTACCGTGTCGGCCGAGAGAATCGAGGCTAAGGAAGCTACCCGGATGCCGCGCTCTCTTAACTTGTCGCCGCCGCCCAGGTACTTTCGTTCGATGGCGACGCCTACTCCCACAAGGTCAGCGCCGGCCTGCCGTACAATGTCCACCAGCGCGTTGGTGGCGCTTCCCGTACCAAGAAAATCGTCCACGATGAGGATGTGGTCGGAGCGCTTGATGTATTTTTTAGGCACCGAAATCGACAGCTCACTCTTGCTGTCAACCGGAGCGATATAAGCATCCTTTTCCTGCTTGCAGCGGTTTTTCTGGGCAAAGAGCGCCGAGGCTGACAGGCGATAGGCGGTCATGGTGGCGATGCCGATGCCGGCCGATTCGACGGTCAGCACCTTGGTGATCGGGTATTGGCCGAAAATTTCGTAAAATTCCATTGCCATTTCGTAAAGAAAGGCCGGATCAAGCATGCGATTGAGAAAATCGCCTACTTCTAACCGATCACTTCCTTTGATAACGGCATTCTGCAGGATTCTTTCTTCTAATATTTTCATAGCATGGTCCTTTCGTCGGATGGATTATAGAGTGGCTTCATCAAACAGAACAGGAAAAAAACGAAAATATGACAGAAAACACAAAAATTCGGCTGCTTTTCACCAAGCGTTAACCCGGGGCAGGAAGTCAGGCCTTTTTCCGATAGACGAAGAGGCGGAACTCGGCGGTCAGGTCGAGGGTCTCCAGCGCCTCGGCGCGGGCGTGGCCCTTGCGGTCGGTGCGGTAAAAGTAGGGGGTCATCTGTAAGAGGGCGGCGATGTCCTCCCGGCAGGGAAGGGTCATCGGATAGGAAAGCGGGTGAACCGAGAGAAGGGTAAAGCCTTCTACTTCCCCCTCTTCGGGCATATTTTCATACGGGGTGTCGTAGATCTTTTCCTTCAGCTCAAAGAGATGGCGGCGGTCGGGAATAACATTGACCAGATAGCCGCCCTTCTTCAGTACGCGGTGAAATTCTTCCCGGCAAAAGGGGGAAAAGAGGTTGGTCAGAATGTCCGCACTTTCATCGGCTGCCGGCAGATCATAGGCGCTGGCCACGGCCACGCCGGCTACCCCCGGCCTTTTCGCTGCCCAGCCTGCGGCCTTGGCGGCGATGTCGATGCCGTAGACCGAAAGGGCGGGATTTTCCGCTAAAGCGGCGGTATAGTAGCCCTCGCCGCAGCCCGAGTCGAGAAGGATCGCCCGGCGCGTATCGGTCAGATCGGTCAGTTCTGCCACCAGCTCAGTCAGCTTTTTTCGCAGAGGGGAATAGTAGCCCTTTTCTAAAAAGGCGCGGCGTGCGGCCACCATTTCTATCCCGTCCCCATGCCGTCCCGCAGAAGCCCGCAGCAGGTTGACATAGCCGCTCTTGGCGATATCGAAAGAGTGTCCCTCCTTGCAGACCAGGGCATTCTGCCGGTAAAAAAGGGGTGTGCGGCAGATCGGGCAGCAGAAGAAGGGCGGGGCTCC
>CAZGQH010000369.1:0-1637 GCA_964527575.1 uncultured Lachnospiraceae bacterium | reverse complement strand
CTCCCCTGCCAAGGACACCATCAAGGTGGTGGCGGCGGACGGCTATATCGAAAAGACAATCGAGCGCTCTCAGGTCTATCTTGCCGCCACGCCCCAGGGCTTTTATCGCTCCCTCTACCTGTCCTGCGCCCTCATGGCCGCCAAGGAAGATCTGGAAGTCACCGACGACGCCGCGCTGTTAGAGCACTACCACTATCCGGTCCGCATTGTGGACTGCGGGGACGACAATCGCAAGATCACCACCCCCGCCGATCTTTTGACCGCCGAGGGCCTTTTAAAAGAGCGCGCGGTCCGCTCGGACAAAGAAGTCGAAAAGAAAAAGAAGAAGAAAAAGGAGTCCTGACATGAGAATCGGACATGGCTTTGATGTACATCGCCTGAAGGAGGGGCGCGCCCTCATCCTCGGCGGCGAAAAGATTCCTTTTGAAAAGGGACTCGATGGGCATTCCGATGCGGATGTTCTGGTCCATGCCCTCATCGACTCACTGCTGGGTGCAGCGGCACTTGGTGATATCGGCAGACTCTATCCCGACAGCGACGAGCGCTATCGCGGCATCGACAGCCTGCTGCTTCTCCGGGATACCGCCGAGCGTCTGGAAAAGGCAGGCTATCGGGTGGTCAATACCGATATGACAATCCTTGCCCAGCGTCCGAAGCTTGCCCCCTTTCTCCCCGCTATGCGGGAAAATATTGCTTCGGTGCTGAAAATCCCGACAGAAGACATCAATATCAAAGCCACCACCGAAGAAGGTCTCGGCTTCACCGGCCGGGGTGAGGGCATCGCCGCCCACGCGGTCAGTCTTCTGGAAAAGGCATAAAAAAGCGGGGCTGTCAGGTGCTATTAAAAACAGCACCCGAAAACAGCCCCTATCAAAAGGCAAGACATATCCAACTTTTTAGTTTTTTGCACACAGTCCTTTGTTTGGGAATCCGATCCGCCGTAAGGCGCACCGAATTCCGGCATCCCCAATTGGATTGTTCAGCCGTATTTTTCCCTGCCCTTAGTATAATATGGAACAGAGATAAACTTGTGCTCCCGCCTTTATACCGCGGAAAAGAGGCAAAACAGACCGCCTCGCCCATTCCCGGCAATTTCTTTCCCGAAAGGGCGGAAGACTGTTTAAGAAAGGGCAAAAAATTTTTTCACACACAAAACCAAGGACTGCTGTACCGAATACAAACTCTCGGGAAAGCGGAAAAAGAAAGGAATCCCGCTGTCATGGTCAAGATCGCCCCCTCTCTCCTATCCGCCGATTTTGCCAATCTGGATAGAGAGGTCAAAAAAATTCATGCCGCCGGTGCGGATATGCTCCATCTCGATGTCATGGACGGAAGCTTTGTTCCCAACATCTCCTTTGGCGCTCCAGTCATCAAAGCCATCCGCCCTTCCTCCCCCATCTTCTTTGATGTTCACCTGATGATCGACGAACCGATCCGCTACCTCGACGACTTTGTGAGGGCGGGAGCGGAGCTTATCACCATCCACTGCGAGGCTACCGACAAGGTTGCCGAAACGCTGAAGGCCATCCGCAAAAAGGGAGTAAAAGCCGGACTGTCCCTGAAACCGAAGACCTCGGTCGAGTCGATTCTTCCCTTCCTCCCCCTCTTCGACACCGTGCTGGTCATGTCGGTGGAGC
>CAZGQH010000368.1:0-1645 GCA_964527575.1 uncultured Lachnospiraceae bacterium | reverse complement strand
TAGCATACCGCTTACTTTTTGTCAATCTCGGAATACTATACAATCTTATTGCTCTTTTCTTGTGCAATAGGACAATCAAAACGATACACACATAGTAAAAATCGGAGAGCAGGCAATGCCTGCTCTCCGATTTTTACTATGTGCTATTCAAGGGGATCCGATCTGCGCATACACGCGCAGTCGTTTTGTCCGCATCATAATAGGTCCCTTACACCGAAACCTCATTCTGCTTGGCCACCAGCGAATCGGCGGCATAGATTTTGCGCAGCTTCGGCTTTTCGATCTTGCCGGTGGGGTTCCGGGGAATCTCGGCGAAAATAATCTTGCGGGGACGCTTATAGCGGGGCATACCGAGGCAGAAGCGATTGACCTCCTCCTCGGTGAGGCTGTGGTCGGACTTCACCTCGATGATAGCGGCGGCGATCTCCCCCAGACGGGAGTCGGGAAGGCCGATGACCGCCACATCCTTCACCGCGTCGTTGCGGCGGATGAAGTTTTCGATCTCCACCGGATAGAGGTTCTCTCCTCCGGTGATGATCACATCCTTTTTCCGATCCACCAGATAGATAAAGCCGTCCGCATCCTCCTCGGCCATGTCGCCGGTGAGAAGCCAGCCATCCTTCAGCACAGCGGCCGTGGCCTTTTCATCTTTATAATATTCGGTCATCACGCCGGCGCCCCGGACAGCCAGCTCCCCCACCTTACCGGTGGGAACCGGATTGCCCTTGTCGTCCACGATTTTGGTCTCCCAACCGAAGCCGGCCTTGCCGATCGAGCCCACCTTGTGGATGTTCTCCACCCCCAAATGGACACAGCCCGGCCCGATCGACTCGGAAAGACCGTAGTTCGTATCGTAGAGGTGATGGGGGAAAACCCCTTTCCAGCGTTTGATGAGGGAGGGCGGCACCGGCTGGGCACCCACGTGCATCAGCCGCCAGGCCGAGAGATCGTAATCCTCCAGCGAGAGCTCGCCCCGCTCTAAGGCATCAAGAATATCCTGCACCCACGGCACCAAAAGCCAGACGATCGAGCACTTCTCGTCCGAAACCGCCCGCAGGATCTGAGCGGGCGCAGTACCCTTGAGCAGCACTGCCCGGCTGCCGGTCAGAAGACTGCCGAACCAGTGCATCTTGGCCCCAGTATGGTAAAGGGGCGGAATGCATAGGAAAACATCCTCATGGGTCTGGCCGTGATGTGCCTGCTCCACCAATGCGGCGTGCATCAGCGACCGGTGCTTATGCAAAATCGCCTTGGGGAAGCCGGTGGTCCCCGAGGAGAAGTAGATCGCGGCAAAATCCTCGTCCGAGAGCGGCATGACCGGCGCGTGGGAGGAGCAGTAGCTCACCAGCCGGTTGTAACTTTCTGCAAAGGTAGGACAATCATCCCCCACATAGAAAAGGGTTTTGACCTTGGGAATGCTGCCGCAGATCTCCTCCACCCGGCCGGTAAAGGCGGGGCCGAAGACAAGGGCATCGGCATCCGAGAGGTCCAGACAGTAGCGGATCTCCTCCGAGGAGTAGCGATAGTTCATGGGCACCGCCAGCGCCCCGGCCTTCAGCACGCCGAAATAGACCGGCAGCCACTCCAGTCCGTTCATCAGAAGAATGGCCACCTTGGCGCCCTTCCCGATCCCCCGGGTGAGCAG
>CAZGQH010000367.1:0-1649 GCA_964527575.1 uncultured Lachnospiraceae bacterium | reverse complement strand
CGTATAACACTCGATATACGCCCCTTTTTCCCTATTACTTTCTCAGGCCAAGCTTGGCGACGATGGCGCGGTAGCGCTCGATGTCCTTCTTCATCAGATAGTTGAGGAAGTTCTTTCTCTTGCCGACCATCTTGAAGAGGCCACGGCGGCTGTGGTTGTCGTTGGGGTTCTTCTTCAGATGCTCGGTGAGGTCGGCAATTCTCTTGGTGAGAATGGCGATCTGAACCTCCGGCGAACCGGTGTCACCCTCGTGGGTGGCGTTGTCTGTAATGATCTGTTGCTTGAGTTCCTTTTCCAGCATGGTTTTCACCTCATACATAAATTTCGTCCGACACAGCAGGCGGCAGGTGAAGCTTTCCCGCAAGCCGAGTCGTCGATCGGTGGTCAAAGTTCCGAAGAGGGAGCTTTGCGCGACTTACATTATAGCATAAAAGCCGGTAAAGTTCCCTCTTTTCTTCCATTTTTAACAAATTGTTTACATATTAAGAGAAAGCTTGGTTCAGTCTGCCAAAGGGGTGGTCAGGCGGAAGCTGCCAGAGACGGCCTCAAGAATTACAAGGCCGTCGCTTGCCGACACAAGGGCGATGCCGTCGGTCTCGAGGGTGAGTTCGGAGAGAGCTTTGCCGTTGACCCGGCAGGCCGAAGAATCGGCCGTGGGGATCCGCACCTCGGCGGAGGTGTTGGCCGGCAGAGTGAAGGCATAGCTCCAGGTATTCCCTTCGTAGGAGGAGGCTGCCTTGATGGTGCCATAGGCCGAGTCGTAGGAGGCCTCTACGGCAAGCCTCTCTTCCACGCCCTCTCGTGTGTCGGGCTGGGGAGCGAGGATCACCCGACGGAAGCCGGGGGTCTCCTTGTCAAAGCCGATGCCCGCCATGCATTCGAACATCCAGCCCGCCACCGCGCCGTAGGCGTAGTGGTTGAAGGAGTTCATGCCCACATCGCCGAAGCCATTCTCAATGGTGTAGGAGTTCCAGCGCTCCCAGATGGTGGTCGCGCCCTGATCCACCGAGTAGAGCCAGGAGGGATTGTTGTGCTGGAGCAAGAGGGTGTAAGCAAGGTCGCTGCGGTCGATTTTGGTCAGGGTGTGCAGGATGATGGCGGTACCCAGGAAGCCGGTCTGAAGCCGGTTGCCGTTGCGTTTGATGTTATTGGTAAGCTGAAGGGTGACCTTCTCCACCGATTCTTCGTTGGGGAGCAGATCGAGATAGAGAGCGTAGAGGCAGACCGACTGCTCACCCCGGATCAGCTGGCCGGTGGGGCGCACATACTTCTCCTGGAAGTAGGCCTTTTCCTCCTCATAGAGGGCGAGGTAGCGTTCGGCGTCTTCGTCAAGTCCGATGGCCTTTGCCATATCGGACATCATCAGAGCGTCCCAGGCGTAGAAGGCCACGGCCAGCATATCCTGAATCTGACTGTCGTTGCTCTCATAGGCCAGCCAGTCGCCCCAGACATTGCGGGGTCCTCGCTTGTTCGTGGTGGCGAGGAAGCCGTCCACATAACGCTGCATCGACTCCCAGCTCTCGTGGATGACCGTCTTGTCGCCGTACATGGTATAGAGGGTGTAGGGGACGATGATTCCGGCGTCTGCCCAGCCTGTGCCGCCCCAGTCGCCGCCGTTGTAGGCGCCGGTGGGTGCCGTACCGGGATAA
>CAZGQH010000366.1:0-1668 GCA_964527575.1 uncultured Lachnospiraceae bacterium | reverse complement strand
GGGGTCCGGATCCTTCACGATTACCTGGGCATTCACCATCCCAAGGAGTTTACCAAGCGCATGCACCGACTGCTCTGCCGGGAATTCGGCGAGATTTCCTTTTCTGCCGTCCGGGAAGCGGTGAAGGCCGCCTATGAGGAGTACGGAAACTTCCGGGAGCTTGTCTGTAAAAAGGGCGACGAATACCTCGCACTGGCAAAAGAGCGGGGCCTTCCGGCCATTGTTCTGGCGGGGCGTCCCTATCATCTCGACCGGGAGATCAACCACGGCATCGACAAATTCATCCGGGACAGAGGAATCGTTCTTCTGTCGGAGGATTCGCTGGGACATCATTTTGCCAAAGAGAAGCTTGCGGTGCTGAATCAGTGGACCTACCACGCCCGCCTCTTTGCGGCGGCCCGCTTTGTGGCCGAATCGGGAAATCCCCAGCTCAATTTTGTGCAGCTGGTCTCCTTCGGCTGCGGCGTGGACGCCATTACCACCGACGAGGCGCGGCGGATTCTGGAAGGGGCAGGGAAGATTTATACCCAGATCAAGATCGACGAGATTACCAACCTCGGCGCGGTGAAGATCCGCCTGCGCAGTCTCTTTGCCACGGTGGGGCAGGAGGGACCCATGGCGGGAAGAAAGGAAGGTGCGGAATGAGCGAAGAAATCAAACGAATCGAATTTACCGACGAGATGCGGAAGACCTATAAAATCCTGCTTCCCAACATGCTGACCCTGCATTTTCAGATTCTGGTGGGAGCCTTTCAGGGCATGGGCTATGATGTGGAGCTTCTTACGAGCTGCGATCGGGAGATTGTGGAGGAGGGGCTGAAGTATGTCCATAACGACACCTGCTACCCGGCTCTTCTCGTCATCGGGCAGTTTATCGCCGCTCTGAAGAGCGGCAAATACGATCTCGATCACACCGCCCTGCTGCTCACCCAGACCGGCGGGGGCTGCCGTGCCTCCAATTACATCCACCTTCTGCGCAAGGCCCTTGTGAAGGCGGGCTTCTCCCAGGTACCGGTGATTTCCTTAAATCCCGCGGGACTGGAGAAAAACAGCGGCTTTGTTATCAACCTCACCATGATTCGCCGGGCGCTGGCGGGGGTGATCTACGGCGATCTCATCACGGTTCTCTCCAACCAGACGAAGGCCTATGAGACCCTGCCGGGAGCCACCGCTGCGGTCATCGACCGCTGGGTCAGCTTCCTTGCGGAGGAGCTGAAAGCGGGCCGGCTGGTGGCGCGCCGGAAGATTAAAAAGACCATGAAGGCGATTGTGGCGGACTTTGCCGCCATTCCCTTGCAGATTACTCCCAAGCCCAAGGTGGGCATCGTGGGGGAGATCTATGTGAAATATTCCCCCCTTGCCAACAACGGGCTGGAGGAATTTCTTCACAGCGAGGGCTGTGAGGTGAATGTGCCCGGTCTTCTCGGCTTTTTGCAGTATATCTTCGACAACAACATCGCCGATGTGGAGCTTTACGGCGGAAAAAAGAGCGTTCGGTTTGTCAACCTTCTTCTGCGGCGCTTCTTGGTGAGCTACGAATCGATGATGCGCGACAGCATCAAAAAGGGAAGCAGTCTCTCCTGTCCGGCGCCTCACGCCCGGGTGCGGGCGGTGGGCGAGGACACCGTGGGACTTGGCTGTAAGATGGGCGAGGGCTGGCTTCTCACCG
>CAZGQH010000365.1:0-1671 GCA_964527575.1 uncultured Lachnospiraceae bacterium | reverse complement strand
AAAGACCGCTATGGCGATCCGAAACGCCAAGGGAGAAATTCTTTTGGAATCCTTCGATACGCCTGTCACCACCTCAAAGTTTAAAAAGCTCCCCTTTATCCGGGGCATTTTCGGCATGATCTCCTCCATGACGCTGGGCTATAAATGCCTGATGCGCTCGGCCGATGTAGCAATTGCCGACGCGGAAGAGGCTGATCGGGAGGCCAAAGCCGCCAAGGAAGCGGCCAAGGAAGCAGTCCCCGCCGAGGATCTGTCAGAAGGCGCTGCCAAACCCGAACCGACCGGAAATGAACCGGCCGCCGAGGCGGTAAACGACACGGAGAATTCGACCGAAAGCACCGAGGCTGCGACCGTCTCCGAGGCCGAAGCAGAAGCCGCCCCCCTTGCAGAAGAAGCATCCTCCGAAACCGCTCCGAACAAGGGTACGCCCGCGGAAAAAAACGCTGACGAAAAGAAAAAGGACGGCAAAAAGACTTCCAAAAGCAGCGGCAGTGCCGCCACTACGCTGGTCATGGTGTTCGGTGTAGTCCTCGGAGTGCTTCTCGCTGTCGGACTCTTCATCGCCGCCCCCGCCTATCTCTTCAAACTCATTGCAAGACTTGCCAATATCAATCTTGAAACCAACTCCTATGGCATCAGTCTTTTTCGCTCGGCTTTCGAAGGCGTTCTGAAAATTCTGATCCTCGTGCTCTATATGTTCTTGGTCTCCCGGATGAAGGACATCCGCCGGGTCTTCATGTACCACGGAGCGGAGCACAAGACCATCTTCTGCTACGAGCAGGGGCTTCCCTTAACGGTTGAAAATGTGCGCATTCAGCGCCGCTTCCACCCCCGCTGCGGCACCTCCTTTCTGATTCTGGTGCTGCTGGTCAGTATGGTGATCGGCTTCTTCATCCCCGCCTTTCTCGACACCTGGCTGCGGGTTCTGATCAAACTTGCCCTGCTCCCCCTCACGGTAGGCATTGGCTACGAGCTGATCAAATTGGCCGGCCGCAAAGACAATCTCTTTACCCGCATCACCTCGGCCCCCGGCGTATGGCTTCAGCACATCACCACAGTGGAGCCGGATGACGGTATGATCGAATGCGCCATCGCCGCCATGACCGAGGTCATTCCCGAAGACAGAACCAAGGACAACTGGTAATAAAAAATAACATCCCAAACCTCTGACGAAGAAAACTCTTCGTCAGAGGTTTTTTGTTTCGCTCTTCCCCAAAATCTTCCTTTTTATTCCAACATCTGGCCCTCATCTTACCGCATAAAAACGCCCCGCGGTCGGCAATACTTTCTAACGTGGGAGTGATTTCCCAAGTCCGAAAGAAACCGAGGGGCTTTATGTACTATAACAAAGTGGAGATCTGCGGGGTCAATACCGCAAAGCTGAAAACTCTGAGCGACGAGGAGAAAAAAGAGCTCTTGGAACGCACCAAGCAGGGGGACAAAAAGGCGCGGCAGGAGCTGATCGACGGCAACCTGCGGCTGGTACTCAGCATCATCCAGCGATTCACCGGACGGGGCGAGAACATGGACGACCTTTTTCAGGTGGGCTGTATCGGGCTGATCAAGGCGGTAGACAACTTCAACACCGAACTGGACGTAAAATTTTCCACCTATGCGGTGCCCATGATCATCGGAGAGATTCGCCGCTATCTGCGGGACAACAACGCCATC
>CAZGQH010000364.1:0-1722 GCA_964527575.1 uncultured Lachnospiraceae bacterium | reverse complement strand
ATGCCCGTGTGTATATCCTTTCTTTCGGTATGGGGGAGAAGAGCATTCTTGCGCTGGCCAAACTGCTCGACAAGGGCGTACCGATCCGCAAAATTCACGATGTGAGAGGCACCGTTTATCTCACCGATCGAGAGGACAAGCCGCACTATGAAGCGGTCGGTTTTTTTGACTACGATCGGCTCAAAAATGACAAAAAAGCTTATGCTGAGGCCTTTGCTCTGCAGTATAAGGAAAACGATTCGGTTCGCGGACGGGCTGTCGTGGAATACTACGACGACAAAATGCTGGTGCAGAATCCTCCTATGCCGCCGCTGGAAAGGGAAGAGCTGGACGAGGTGTATGCGCTGCCTTACATGCGCACCTATCATCCTCTTTATGAAGCTCAAGGCGGTGTTCCGGCTATCCGGGAGGTTCGTTTTTCGATCACCCACAACCGCGGTTGCTTCGGCGCCTGTAACTTCTGCGCACTGGCCTTCCACCAGGGCAGGAGTGTGCGCTCCCGCAGCATCGAAAGTGTGGTCAGGGAAGCAGAGCTTCTGACCACGCTGCCGGATTTTAAGGGATATATACACGATATCGGCGGACCGACCGCCAACTTCCGCTATCCCTCCTGCGACCGGCAAGCGGAGCACGGCGTCTGCGCCGAGCGAAAATGCCTTGCCCCGAAACCCTGCCCCCACCTCAAAGTGGATCATAGTGAATATTATGAGCTGATCCGTCGGGTAGAGGCAATCAAGGGAATTAAAAAGGTGTTTATCCGCTCGGGCATCCGGTTTGACTATCTGACGCTGGACAAGTCGGAGGCTTTCTTTCAGAAGCTGGTAGCGGACAATGTCAGCGGTCAGCTGAAGGTGGCTCCGGAGCATTGCAGCAACCATGTGCTCACCCATATGGGAAAGCCCCCGATCGAGGTCTACAACCGCTTTCGTGACCGATTTTTTGCTCTTACCGCCAAGGCAGGGAAGGAGCAGTATCTTGTACCTTACCTGATGTCCTCTCACCCCGGAAGCCGGCTGGAGGATGCCGTAGAGCTGGCGCTCTATCTGAAGAAGAATAATATGACTCCCGAGCAAGTGCAGGATTTTTATCCCACCCCCGGAACCGCCTCTACCGTCATGTATTATACCGGTATGGATCCTTTCACCATGAAGCCGGTCTATGTGGCGCGGGACTATGAAGAAAAGAGGATGCAGCGGGCACTCTTGCAGTACAAGCGACCTGAGAATGCCGACTTAATCCGCAAGGCACTCCGCCTTTGTCATCGGGAGGATCTGATCGGCTATGGGCCGTCCTGTCTGATCCGGCCTTCCGGAGATAACCGGCCTGCCAATAAGTCTTCCTCCGGCAAAAACAGAATGTCCCGCCAAAATAATAAGTCACCGAGCCGAACGACATCTTCAGGGAACAGACAAAAGCCCGGATTTTCCGATTCAAAACAGAACGCCTCGAAAAGAAAAGCCGGGACAGAATCTACAAGGTTCGGCCGCACCAAAAAGACAATTAAACACTGAGAACAGTTGCTTCTCTTGGTCCTGAAAGAAAGTGGGAAGGGTGCTCTTTGCGCTGCGTTTGTACAATCAAACGCAGCGCAAAAAAGAAAGAAAAATTTTTCAAAAAAATTCATAAAAACTCTTGACAATTTCCGCGAGATGTGTATAATAGTAAATGTTGCGGCGCTGACCGCACCAGGGCATGCGAGAGTGGCGGAACTGGCAGACGCGC
>CAZGQH010000363.1:0-1726 GCA_964527575.1 uncultured Lachnospiraceae bacterium | reverse complement strand
GCTATCTCGATTGGGCGGCCAACAACGACAACGGCAGCGACACACCCCGCACAGCCGACGGCGGCTATCTGGCCGCCTCGCTTTCCGGTCCCGGGGCGCTGGTGCGGATCTGGTCGGCATATCCCCGGGAGGGACATATCAAGATCTTTCTCGACGGGGAAGAGACGCCGGCGGTCGATCTGCCCTTCTGTCGGCTCTTCGGAAGCGGCCCCGCCCCCTTCGATCTGCCGGGGCTCTGCTACGACGCCAGCCGGGGCAAGAACTGTTTTGTCCCCATCCCCTATCAAAAGTCCTGCCGGGTGGTTTTCTACGGCGATTGGGGGCTCTATTATCAGTTCCAGTATCTCTCCTTTGCGCCCGACACCGAAGTGGAATCCTTTTCGCTTCCGTTGGCAAAAGAGGCGCTCGCCTCACTGAAGCGGGTGAGCGATTTCTTTGAGGGAGGCCTCGGTGAGCCGCCCGTGTCTTGTCCGGGTGAGAGGCGGGCGAGCGGAACGCTTGCGCTTTCTGCCGGTGAGCGGAGAGTGTTTTTCGAAGGAAAAGGTGCGGGTGCAATCACCGGGATTCTCGTAAAGCTCGAGGGACTGACCGAGCCGGAGGAGGCGTGGCGCGCTCTGTCCGAGCTGTCGCTTGCCGCCTTCTGGGACGGAGAAGAGAGGCCTTCGGTCTTCAGCAGTCTGGGCGGATTTTTTGCTTCGGTCACCGGGCTGAATCCCTCCCGCTCGCTGCCGCTGGGCGTTCGGGAGGATGGGCAGCTCTATTGCTATTGGTATATGCCCTATGAGGAGGGCGGAAAGCTTGTTCTTCAAAACGACGGGACGCGGGACTGGCGGCTTTCCTATGAGGTAATGTTTCAAAAGCTTCCCCGCGAGGAGGTCAAAGACCGGCTTCGTTTTCACGCCAAGTGGAAGAGGACAGGCGATCCCGAAAAGTGCGAGCGCTGGCCGGATGCACTCTTTCTTGCAACCCGAGGGAAGGGGCGTTTTGTGGGAACCTCGCTTCATGTATACAAGCCCGTGGGCAAGGGCGATCCCGCTTACCATCCCGAATGGTGGTGGGGGGAAGGGGACGAGAAGTTTTTTGTAGACGGAGAAAAGTTCCCCTCCTGGTTCGGCACCGGTTCGGAGGACTACTTCGGCTATGCCTGGGGATGCTGGACGCCTTTTTCCAAGGCCTTTCACAGCCAGCCCTTTACAAACGGCGGGATGTTTGGGGCGGGAAACCGCCTGAACAACCGGTTTCAGATCATCGACAGCGTCCCGTTCAGCCGATCTTTTGAAGGATACTTGGAAAAATACCATCGGGACGGCTATGCCAACTGGGCCTTTACAAGCTATTGGTATCTCGAACGGGGCGGGGATGATCCCTATCTGCCGGTATCGCTTTCCGAACGCTCCTCCTATTACCATCCGCCCTTTCCCGAGGCGTCCGATTTTATCGAAGGGGAGGAGCTGACGATTCTGGAATCGACCGGTATGCTGCCCGCCGAGGCACAGGAGATGGCGGCCTTTCCCGCCGACATATGGAGCGGTGGGGAACAGCTCTTCTTTCGGGCGAGCCAGCCGGGGGATTTTGTGAAATTCCGCTTCCGGGTTGCGGACGAGGGAGACTATCGGCTGATTCCGCGGCTGACTATGGCGCCCGATTACGGCCTTGCGGAGCATGCCGTAGACCGATGTGTGATCGGGAAGGCGGTCGATCTCTATGCGCCGGAGGTCCAGCGCCG
>CAZGQH010000362.1:0-1755 GCA_964527575.1 uncultured Lachnospiraceae bacterium | reverse complement strand
GGGGGTATTATACGGTAGAAGGAGCCAATTACCCGCTGGAGCCCGGCGTTCTGCTTTTGATGCGGGAGGGGGAGACTCATGTTCTTCATATCGATCCTTCCCATCGTTACGAACGGATTACGGTCAATTTTGCTTACGAAGCGGTGGATCCCACCGGCGCTTGGGAGGATCTTTACGCCCTTTTCTACCGCCGCCCGCTTGGCAGCGAGAACTTAACCCGCCTGACCGGAGAGGCAGGGGGGTATATGCGCACGCTCTTCGAGCGGCTTTGCGCCTCCTCTCAGGTGGAGGGAAGGAGTGGCGATATGGAGGTGCGGGCAGTGCTTTCCGCGATTCTGACCGAGGTGGTGAGCGCACGGCGCCGGGATCCCACCGTCGGACAGGTCGATCCCAATGCCGAGTTTTCTCTGAAGATTCAGGATGTCACCAAGGCCGAGGCGAAGATTGTGCTGGAGGTTATCAGCTATGTGAACGACCGCCTATTTCAGATTGAAAATCTCGCCGAGATCGAGGAGCATTTTTTCTTCAGCCGCTCCTATATCAACCGTATTTTTAAGGCGGCTACCGGCTCTTCGCTCTGGAACTATGTGATTCTGAAGCGGCTGATCGCCGCGCAGGCGCTCATCAAAAACGGTACGCCCGCTTCGGTGGCCGCGACCCGCTGCGGTTTTCACGATTATTCTTCCTTCTATAAACAGTATCGGAACAAGCTGGGTGTGGCGCCTGCCCGAGAGAAAAATCTGCTTTTGTTCAAGTGAGAGCTTCTCAAAGGGAAGATTATGAAACGGAATGTGATGATCGCGGGCTTTTTGGTAGAGTGTGAATTGGTTCACAAGGCGGTGAAGAATATCAATCTGCGAATCCGCCGGGGCGAAGTCTATATCTCGGTACCCCGGCATGTTCCCTTTGCGGAGGCGGAGAAATTCCTGCAGCAAAAGGCCTCTTTTATTCTGTCCGCGATTGAAAAACAAAATGAGCGGCAGGCTCGGCCGGGGCTGTATGCCGGGACACCGGCCCGGTCGGGGGATACCGTACGGTTATTCGGTTCGCCTTTTCTTCTTACCGTGGAGGAAGGAAAGCCGGGCTATTCGCTGGAAAAGGGTTCCCTTACGCTTTTTTATCGGGAGGATGCCGAGGGAAGACAGCGGAAAAAGGCGCTCACTCTGCTGGCGGCGGCGCTGACAGAGCGGTTTGTACTCCTTTTCGACGCGGTTTTTGAAGCGTTTGTCTTGTTTTGCGGCTCGGAAGTTGCCGGAAGCTTTGTCCGCGGCTCGGTTTTTGAAAAAAATCGCTTTGCCCGCCCCGAGCTGGCTTTCCGCGCCATGACATCCCGCTGGGGCAGCTGCCACGCCGGGCGCTACCGGCTGACCTTTTCCCATATGCTTTTTGAAAAGGAGCCGGCGGCGGTGAAGAGTGTGATTGCCCACGAGCTGGTGCATCTTCTGGTGGGAAGTCACGATGCCCGTTTTCATGCCTGTCTCGATTTTTTCTGGCCGGAAAACCGTCAGGCCGACCGGCAGCTCCGGTCGTAAAGCCCGGGGAAGAGGGGGGGTGTTTGGAAATTCAGGTGAGAACGAGAGAGCTCATATCATGCAGGATTACGATGAAAATTTCCGGAAGCGGCGTTTTGCCGATCTGTCCGGACAGGCCATGGCCGGGGGATATTATACGGTTTCGGACTTTCTCTCCCCCGCCGAGCAGGCGCTTCTTTCCCGCATGGCACAGGGAGGCGAGGTGAGTGTGGCGGCCCTTTCC
>CAZGQH010000361.1:0-1764 GCA_964527575.1 uncultured Lachnospiraceae bacterium | reverse complement strand
GGGGGAGACATAGACATCGTACATGTGAAGCTCCCGAAGTCCCATGAGCTTCTTCTTGTCTTTATAATAGCGATGCAAAAGCGGAAGATTCTCGTTGACGCTTTCAAGAAGATTGCGGTAGACCACCGGATCCACATCCTCGCCGGAAAGCGCCCGGTCGAGACAGTCGGCATACTTCCGCGTGCGGGAGAGAAAGACATCCTTTTCGATATTACCCACAAAGGCCGCCGTGATGCTGTTGATCCGGTCGATATAAGCCTGATAGTAGGCGCGGAAGGCCGAGCGGCGGGCACGCCGGTTAGGAGACTGCAGAAGCATCCCATAGGTGCCGTGGGTGACCTCTACCGGCTCCCCTTCCACCCGGATCACCGGGCTTTTGAAATCGGCATTGTCGATCATGGAGAAGACCCGGCCGAAGCCGCCGAAAATCCTTCCCTCCTGGGAAAGCAGCTCCTCCACTTCCTTTGAGCGCACATGGGGTTTGTTTTTGATAATCCCCCGCAGGGTGTAGTCGTAATCCTTCATCGAGGGATCGGCGGCAAAGGCCTCCAGGGTCTCGGTGGGCAGTGCGGTCAGCTCGGGATTCAAGAAGGAGAGACTTTTCGAAAGCTGCATCTCCAGCATATCCACCCGGGAGGTCATCGCAGCATATTCGGAAAGGCGGGTATCCTCGTCCTGCTTCATGAAGGCATAGACACCCAGGTGACTGAGCACCAGACTCACTTCGTTGATTTTATCAAGACATTCCCGCAGAATAGCAAGGTCGGAAAGCTTTCCCTCGTAAGAGGAAAAATCAAGCTTCCCTTCCACTTCGGAGAAAGCCTTCTCCCAGTCCTCCCGCGTTTCAAAAATATCTTCTACCCGCCACTTATACTGCTCGGGAATTTCGTTTCGTTCTTTGGCCATTGTCCCGTTCCTCCTCGGCTTATGATTCTGATATCACCTTTACTATACCACTTTTTTCTTGTTTTTACAAGTCAGACGATCAAATTTATTGCAGCTTTACCGATTCCGGTGGGCTGCCATAAAGGCCTCGATCTCCTCGGGCTCCTTGATGATGTCCTTCGAGAGGTTGATCGCGCCGTTTTCCTGAATGTAAAGATCGTCCTCGATGCGGATACCAATGCCATGTTCCGGGAAGTAGAGGCCCGGCTCGTCGGTAATCACCGCCCCTACCGGAAGGGGAATGCCCCGGGGCATCGGGTCATGGGTATCTAAACCCAGCGAATGGGAGACCCCATGGAAATAGACCCGCTTAATCTCCTCGGGCGCTGCAATCAGCCCCGCCGCAAGACACCCTTCGGTAAGAGTCTCCACGCAGATCGTCTGCAGCTCGCCCAGGGTCATGCCGGCCTTGGCCTCCTTTTCCACCCGTTTGTTCGCCGCCAGCACGATGTTGTAAATCGTCCGCTGCAGGTCAGAAAAACGGCCGTTTACCGGGAAGGTACGGGTGATGTCGGCACAGTACTCCCCCTCCTTGGCGCCCAGATCAAAGAGGACAAGATCGCCCTCTTTCATAAGGCTGTCGTTGGTGGAATAGTGCAGCGTGGTGGCATTTCTGCCGGAGGCGGCAATCGTCTTGAACGAGGTCTTCTTGTTGCCCCGGTCCTTGAGGGTATGATCGAACCAGGCCTCCAGCTGATACTCGTACAGACCGGGGCGCGCCTTCAAGCTGTTGGAAAACATCACGCACACCAAGATACGCGCCGGCATAGTTTTTACCGTGAGCACAAATTGTAGTCTGCTTTTGAACACTGCGGAAAA
>CAZGQH010000360.1:0-1775 GCA_964527575.1 uncultured Lachnospiraceae bacterium | reverse complement strand
CCCCAGAGACCAGGCGCCAGCCCCCTTCAGGTTGTATTTTTCGATGAGCTTCAGTTTGGCCTGATAGGAGCGGTGATTTTCCATCCAGGCCACATAGTTTCCCGGGGGAAGGATGACATCGCCCCCCACCACATAGCGCTCGCCTTCGCTTACGGTGAACTCCATCTTCAGCGATTCGCTTGTTTCGTCGTAGGTCACTTTTGCGTCGCTCTTCTCCATAATTTTCTGCAGGGTTTTGGTACTGGCTCCCTTGCCGGTGATTTTGCCGCCGTCAGTGCTCCATACCCGGCCGAAAAAGGGAACTCCCACCACGATTTTCCCGGGAGGAACCCGGTCGAGGGCGTAGCGAACCGACGCCTCTACAAAGCCGATGCTGGCGACCGGACCGGCGGGGCCGCCCTCATAGTGCTCATCGTAAGCCATGATGAGGAGGTGATCGGCGTATCGGGCGAGGCCGGCATAGTCGTAGGAGCCGTGCCATCCCACCTGCCAGCCCTTGGGATTGGCCGCCACTGCCACCGAGATCTCCTTGTGGGCGGGGATTTTTTCCCGCAGAAGCCGCACCAGTTCGGTATAGGCGTCCCGCTCGTTGTGGGTGACGTTTTCGATGTCCACATTCACGCCGTCAAGATCGTACTCCTCCACATAGTCGGCGATCTGGTCAGAGAGCGTTTCCACATCCTTCAGGGCGTTGATGCCGGCAGTTCGATTCCAGTGATTGCTTAAGAAGGGAACCACTTTGATTCCCCGGTCGTGCATGGTCTTGATGAGATAGGGACTCAGATAGTTGAGCTTCAGACTGCCGTCGCTGCGCAGGTCAAAATAGCTGGGGGAAACCACATCGAGAGCGCCTCCGGTCTCATTGACGAAGCCGATCTGCTCGAGATCGCTGCCGCTGTAGAGGTATCCCATGGTATAGCGGTCGGAGGCTCCGAAGACCGACAGAAAGGCGGTAAGCGCCAGTGTTGCCACCAGCGTCCCGGCCACAAGAATCTTTACGCTTCGGATCTTGAATTTTTTCGCGTAGTTCCGGACAGTATCGGAGAGCTTTTTTGCGCCGGCCGAGAGGCTTCCCCGCAGGTCGAATTCCTTGGCAAACTCCACATCGGCTTTCCCGTAGTTGACAAAAAGGTCATAGCTGCCGTCGCGGTTGGCGATCAGTTGGATGCTGGGTGTCAATCGGCTTCACACTGCCTTTCGGAAAAATTTTTACTGGTCATATAGAGTATTGTATACCGGAAGGGGGCAAATATTCCCGGCAACGGGTGAGATCTTTCGTCGCTTTCAACGACTTATTGTTGACTTATCTCTTTTTTTATGGTAGAATGTGACTATAAAATTGCTTCCGGGAGGCAGAAATGAAAAAAATTGTTTTGACAGTGCTTGCTCTTCTGACCCTGATGAGTCTTTTCCTTTTCGTCAGCTGCGGCGACAAAACGGGGGAGAGCACCGATTCGGACGAGGCTACCACGCCGGGAACAACACCGCCGGGAACTACCGCTTCCGAAACCTCAAGTCCGGCAGAGCTCTTGGCCGACAATCCCTATGCGGAAGCGGGACTCGAGCTTGTTCTTTCCACCTGCGAGAAATACTACAATCTTCGCACCAACCGCCTTCGCACTTCTCTGGACAATGCGAATGACGTGACGGTCTGGGGTCTTGCCTCCTACATCGAGATGCTGGCCGAGGCCTATCGCCTCTACCCGGATAATGAAACGGTTACGACATATTATAAGGCGGTTCTTGACCGCTGTCTTCCCCAGTCTGCGGTCACA
>CAZGQH010000359.1:0-1781 GCA_964527575.1 uncultured Lachnospiraceae bacterium | reverse complement strand
CCAACATTTCAAATTTCAAAACAGGAGGATACGGGCATGAAATATGCACCGAGAAAGGTTTTTATACTGGAAAACGGAAAGTATATCGAATTGACATACCAACAATTTGAGGAACGGAATGAAAAAGAGCCGGAATTTGGCTCAAAGTGGTTCATCCCTGTACAGGGCTGCCTTTTGGAAACGGATCAGGAGCAATATGCGGACTTCTATCGTGAGAAAGAGCGGCAGAAATATTTGTACAAGCTGGATGAGAATGTTGGCCTGCTTTCAATCGATGCCTTTGATACAGAAACGGACAATGGTATTGATTACATAGCGGATACATCGGAAGATGTTGCCGTACAAGTTGAACGGAAAATGATGATTGAAAAGCTCCACCATGTGCTTCCTCTGCTGTCGGAAGATGAGCGAAATTTGATCATCGCTTTGTTTTTTGAAAGGTATACCGAACGAGAATATGCTACGGCTATAGGGATTTCACAGGTTGCCGTACATAAACGCAAGCATCGAATTTTGGAAAAACTCAAAAAAATTTTAGAAAATTGATTTTTTAAGGTTATCAACCCCCTCATTTTTTCCTTTGGACGAATGAGGGGGTCATTTCTGTTCCCTCCTCGTGTTCTTTGAAAATTGAATATCTGCACATTTTTTACATTCCCTCTGCTGTTCCGAAAGGGGCGAGCCACAGGAGCAATTCTCCGGCGGTGGAACTGCACCTTCCATCGATGGCCATGACAGGCAGAGGCAATAATGATACTTGCGTTCAGTCACAGGTCGAGCGTTGAAGCGGTAACAGAGCCGCAAGCCGTCGCAACCGATGAGAGCGCCTCGGTGAGAACCACGGAGGGGTGAGAGTCCCATGAGGCCAAAGGCATGGCCGGAAGATGTGTACCCATGTTCGGGGGCGTTGAGGACAAATGCGAACAAAGAGAAACGATTGATACCAAGGCGGTCGTCTGTCATTTTTGGGGATGACCGCCTTTTTACAAAACCGGAGGAAACAGAAAATGAAACATAGAAAGATCAAAAGGGGCGAAATTTATTATGCCGACCTTGATCCCGTCATTGGTAGTGAACAGGGCGGTCGCCGCCCCGTACTTATTTTGCAAAACAATATGGGTAACAAACATAGTCCCACCACCATCATCGCCGCCATTACCAGCAAGGCTGACAAACCGTATCTGCCCACGGATGTGGATATTGCTCCACCGTGTCTGCCCAAGCCTTCTGCTGTCCTGCTGGGACAGATTCGAACAGTGGATAAACAGCGACTGGGAGAATATATGGGCAGGCTGGACAAGGAAACCATGGGCAAGATCGACAAAGCCATCGTCAGCAGCTTCGGGATCAAATACTTGGAGGGACTGCTGAAATGAAGAATATCGATACCAACAACGCCGCTTTTTATTACAGCGTAAATTTGCTGAAAATGCTGCTGGGTATGGGACTTTTGACACAGGAAGAATACGAGAAAATCATAAAAATTTCCGCTACCCACTACGGCATTGAAAAAATTTATGTCTGAAAAGATAACTTTTCACAGAACCGCTGGATGTATTCGAACTCCTGTGGTATGATGTGCGCTACCCCAGACGGGGAACAAAAAGCAAGGTAAACCCTTGCGGAAAGGAGCAAAAATGCACATTACGGACATTACCCCAACTCTGCAGAAAAAGACGGAAAAGGTACGCCTCGGCGCATATTGCCGTGTGTCCAGCGATTCTGCTGACCAGCTCCATTCCTTCGCTGCACAGATCCGCTACTACGGCGAATACACCAAG
>CAZGQH010000358.1:0-1790 GCA_964527575.1 uncultured Lachnospiraceae bacterium | reverse complement strand
CACCCTTGTTTTTCAGGTACTGGGTCAGATACTTCATGGTTCGGCCGCTGTCGATAATGTCTTCAATGACGACGATGTCGAGATCCTCCATGTCCCGGCGGTGCAGGTCAAGCAGGATGTTGACCGAGCCCGAGGAAGTCGTGCCTATGCTATAGGAGGAAACCTTCATGAAATCGATCTCCACCGGCCGCTTGATGACCTTCATCAGATCGCCCATAAAGACGACCGATCCTTTCAGGATACAGAGTAAAAGCAGCTTGCGGTGCGGGTCGGGATAGTCGGCATCGATCATGTCGGCTACCTTCTGCACCAGATGCGACAGTTGCTCTTCCGAGATCATGATCCGTGCAATGTCGTCGTTGATGTTGTAGTCCTTGTTTTTTTCATTCATGGTCTGTTTTTCCTTTTTTTGCAGATTCGGGTCAGAGTCAGATGATAGAAGGATGGCGCCTCTGCCGGGGAAATGTGAGAGATGCGATCAGCCGGAGAGAGGCCCGGGGCAAAGAGGATTCCTTCCTCGTCACAGAGAAAGGGAAGAAATTCTCTCTCTTGGGGCGGAATCTTCTTTTCATTCAGAAGCTTTCGGATCTTCCGGGTCATGCCGCCTGCGCGGTATCGGTCGCCCTCCCGGCGTTTGCGGACAAAGAGCCTTCCTGCCAGCGCCTTTTTCGGCAGAAGCAGGTGAAAATCGCAGTCATTCTGTAAGGGCGGCCCGTTCTCGGAGAGAAGGATACGCCAGTTATTTTCAAAAAGAAGCGGTTTGTCGGGAAGAAGGACAAGCAGTTCGCCGTCCGAATCCGGATTTTGGCTCAGGTACGTCTGTTCGGGTCTGCGGTTTGTAGGGGCAAAAGAGAGGGTTTTGCAGTCGAGAATGGCATCGGTCTTGCCGGGCAGGGAAAGTCTTCCGGCAAAACGGCCGGCAGCGGCAAGAAGCAGCTTTTCCCGAAGGAGAGTGATATGCTTTTCCGATAGTTCAGTGTTTGCCGTTTGCCTGATTTTTATGAGTAAAACCCGATCCAGGAGCGAGCGGTCAAGGGCCGCCAGCTCGGGAACAGAGGTGTTGTCTTTATAATTCTGTACCAGCCGGTCGAGACAGCTGCTGTCTTTCCGGGCGGTATCCGAAAAGCGAAGAAGCGCATGTTCGGCTTGGGGATTGATTTTTTTGATTGCAGGCATCAGAACCTGCCGGATATAATTGCGGGTATAGCGGATATCGGCGTTGCTGCTGTCGAAGACAAAGGAAAGCCCGTTTTCGTTTGCATAGCGCTCGATTGCGTCTTTGGAAAAAGCGAGCAGCGGGCGAAGCAGACTGCCGTTTTGAGCTGCCATACCGCTCATTCCCTGAAGGGAGCTTCCCCGGATGAGGTGAAAGAGCAGGGTTTCAGCCTGATCGGTGGCGTTGTGCGCTGTTGCGATATAAGCGAAATCTTTTTCCGCAGCCAGTGAATGGAGCTGTTGATAGCGGGCCTTGCGGGCTGCTTCCTCAAGTCCGAGCTTTTCCCGATGGGAGAGGGCAGGGACATCGACTTCCCGCAGGAAAAAGGGAATGTTCCGTTCCCGGCAAAAGGTTTCGCAGAAGCGGGCGTCACGCTCGGCTTCCTCACCCCGGATGCGGTGATTGACATGGAGTGCGGCGAGACGATAGCCCTTTTTCTCGCGTCCTTTTTCCAAAAGCGAGAGGAGTACCGCCGAGTCCGCGCCGCCGGAAAAGGCCACGAGAACCGAGGGGGCAAAGGACAGACCTTCGCTTTCGCAGTGGGCCCAGAAGGCTTCTTCGGTGAGGCTGTCGC
>CAZGQH010000357.1:0-1803 GCA_964527575.1 uncultured Lachnospiraceae bacterium | reverse complement strand
CAATGCTATCGAATAGCTTTCGTAGGGAAGCAAAGTTGCTTTTCCGCAATAGGAATCGATCTTGGAGAAAATTCCTGTGGAAAAGAAACCTGTCCCGCTCCACTCTGAGTTGGTGCGCGCGCTTTTGAATCCCGGTGTCCGGTGTCCGTATTTCACCTGACAGATCACATCCCGCTGTGCTGAGATTCCGTGATAAGCGTATACATGATCCAAAGCGGGGCCTTCCGGAAATCCAACCTGTACTTCAACGGCCAGACTGTTGTATACTTTTAATGCAGTTCCGGAAAAAAGCTCTCCTCTTCCACCGTTTTCACCGAGATAAGCCTTATCGGTAAAGCTGACGGAGGGGTACGACCAGGAGGCACCGGCAAAAGACGGATAATTGTTATCAATATTTCCGGTGTTGGCAAGCATGAAAATATCTTTTTTCTGAATCCGCGGCTTTTTTACCCATTCCGCTTCGCCGCGAATCGTAAAATAATTTCTTCCCGGAAGGGCATAGTCGGGGTTGGTTTTATAAACGGTGGAGGTGATCTTGAGATAGCTTTTTCCCACTTTGTTTTGGGTGGCTTCCCGATAAAAATCGTCCTCGTTCATCTCGGTCTGCCCACCGAATGCGCTTTTTCTGAAAAAGGAGTCTGTCTTTACGGCAAAGGTATATCCGATCGCTTCCATGACCGTATTTTCGGGAAGCGATGCAATAAACTCTTCCCGATCCCCCAGTGCCAGAAGAATTGTTTTTCCCAAGTCATAATCGGACAGTTCGGGATATTTGAGTTTTACGGCTGTTTTGAAAGCGGCGATGTGACCAACCTCATGTCGGGTTGCCAGTCTGTCGGTGTAGGTGTCGATCTTCAGAATCAGATTTTGCAGATCGGATATTCCTTTGGCGGGATCGGCAATCGCTTCTTTTACGGCGGCACTCGAGATAATTTCTTCGGTCGTTTTGGCGTCGTTTTCCGGACTGCCCATTACGGGAGCAGAGTTCGGTATTTGACCGGTATCATCCGCACTTTTCGTCGAAAAATGCGAGGCAAAAACGGCGGAGACCGTTGGAATCATCAGCGCAAGAATCAACAGAAAAAGAATCGCTTTCTTTGCTTGTTTTTTTGTCATCATAACCGTTTCCTCCTTTTTATTTTCGGGAAAACATACTCATTCTTGCTGTGGTACGGAGATTCGGGGGAGGGAGCTGCCCTTCGTTTTTTTCGTTGCTTGGCAAGAAAACCACTTGTCGGTTATCTTATAGATCGGCTTTAAACAGCGCTTTCCTTTACTACAATGTATCATAAGTTTTACAAAAAGTCAATGTTTATGAGATTTTTTGTGCGGAATTTTTTAATCATTGTTATTGTTTATGAAAAATTGCCGATCATACGGGCAGGCTCTCTTGTCAGAGAGCCTGTTTTCATGCTATCCTGTTTTCGTAAAAAATTTTGAAAACGATCGAACCGAATCGTAAGTGGGGCGACTACAGGGGCGATCGACCGCAGGGCATTAGAAAAAGAAAGAAAGGATAAAGGGCGCAAATACAAGGCAGTTGCAGACGGCGGTTCGTTGTGATATAATGAAGGAAATTCAAATCTTTCGGAATAGCGCAGTGAGCTGCCGGTTTTTTCGGGGTCTTCTCCGGTGAAGGGAAGATGGCGGCAGGGCACTGCGGGAGGGAGCGGTTATGAGACGATTGGATCCGGAAAGGCTGCGGCGGAATATTGAGGATCGGGCAGCGGCCGATCTTGCTGCCGGCCGGGTGAGCGGCGTGGAGGCTCTGGTGCGGCCGGAGGGAGAGCTTCTCTTTCAGGG
>CAZGQH010000356.1:0-1811 GCA_964527575.1 uncultured Lachnospiraceae bacterium | reverse complement strand
CACGCCCAGCGCCAGCGCCTCGGGATATTCGGGGTTGGGGCTTTTTACCGTGGGAAAGTTGCCGTCGATGACCATCTGCTCGCCTACGGTGTAGAGATGCTTCAGGCCGCAGAGGCGGAGCACCTCGGGCACCAGTCGGTGACCGCAGCCGTGCAGCGGGGTGTAGACCACCTTCAGATCGTCGGCCATGGCAGGGATGGCGTTCTTATCGACCAGCTGAGCGGTGACATTGGCGATGAAGGCGTCGTCGATGATGGTTCCTACGATCTCGATTTTTCCGTCGGCAACGGCGGCCTCAAAATCGGTGCGCTTGACTCCCTCGAAGATATCGGTGGCGGCGATATAGGAGGAAACGAGGTCGGCCTGCTCCAGCGAGAGCTGAGCGCCGTCCTCCCAGTAGGCCTTATAGCCGTTGTATTCCTTGGGGTTGTGGGAGGCGGTCACATTGACGCCGGCGATGGTGCCGAGGTAGCGGATGGCAAAGGAGAGAACCGGCGTGGGGCGCAGGGAATCAAAATAATAGACCTTGATGCCGTTGGCGGCAAAGACCTCGGCCGCCACCTTGGAGAAGAGCTCGGAATTGTTGCGGCTGTCGTGGGCGATGACCACGCCCCGGTCGGCCTTGCCCTCCTTCAGAATCAGATTGGCGAAGCCCTGGGTGGCGTGAGCCACGGTATAGAGGTTCATGGCGTTGATGCCCGCCACCATGGTGCCGCGCAGGCCGCCGGTGCCGAAGGCCAGATAGGAGATAAAACGGAACTTGATTTCGTCTTCGTCGCCTTCAAGGGCGCGAAGCTCCGCTTTGGTGGTTTCGTCCACCTTGTCCGAGGAAAGCCACTTTAAGTATTCCTGTTTGTAATCCATAACAGTTCTCCTTTTACCATTTATTTGATTTGTATGAGGATTATCCGAGTAAAAAAGCGGGGTTCAGTTCTCCCCGGCCTCTTTGGCCGCCGCGAGGGCCTTTGCCAGCTGGTCGGGGCAGCTGGTGCCCTTTCCGCCGCAGTTGATGCCGGAAAGCAGCGGGATGATCTCGTCGATTGTCCGTCCCTTGACCAGGGCGGCAACGCCTTGGAGATTGCCATGGCAGCCTCCAAGAAAAGAGACCGATTCGATCCGGTCGCCCTCCAGGGTTACCGTGATCTCCCGGGAACAGGTGCCCCGGGGTTTATAGACAAAGGTTTTGCTCATCGTATATGCCTTTCTGTCCGGGTCTGTCCGGACCTTTTATCGCAGCTCCCGATAGGCGCCGCAGAAGAGATGGTGGGGGTATTCGCAGAAGAGGAAGACGGTCAGTGCCTCCAGCGCTTCGGGTTTTGGGGCAGAGAAGCGCAGTCGGTAGCCCTTCTGAAAGTCCCGGTCGCTGGGAAGCGGCTGACATTCCTCAAGCGTACATCCTAACAGGTCGGCGGCGGTGAAGAGGTGGACAAGCCGGGAGTTTTCATCGGCAAAGGCGATCACCTCCACCGCCTCGGCCCTCTCCTGCGCGAGGGGGGAGGGGGCGAAGAGGCCGAAACGGAGGAAATTCCCGTCAGCTGTTTCGACCGTTGTGAAGAAAACCGGCGCCAGCTCGTACCGGGCAATCAGCCGATCCACACCGGAGAGCCGCCCGTCCCGTGAGGATTCCACCGGAAGCAGTGCATAGTCGCAGCGCTCGCTGTAAAGTTCCTCGCAGACCGCCGCAAAGCTGTCGCAGTAGGTCACGGTGGGTTCCCGAAACTTTTTGGCAAAGCGCCTGAAGGCCTCGTCGGAATAGGCGTTCCGGAAGTAGGCGGTGCGGGCGGGGGCAGCCGGGTCGATAAGGGGATAGC
>CAZGQH010000355.1:0-1813 GCA_964527575.1 uncultured Lachnospiraceae bacterium | reverse complement strand
GGTCTCCGAACCTGTTATATATAATGTCCTTTTGGATGGCGGCAATTTCAAATTTTCGAACAACCGCACCTGACGGCGGAACTTGTGGCGGGGCAATGGGGTGCAAGCCGCATAGCGGCAGCAGATTTTTCTGAGGTACTGCGTGGGCACGGATAATTCCCCACATTCCCAACCATAGATCGTCAATTCCCCCGGAGTAATACAGATAGTCTCCTGCAGTATACGGTTCTTCGATATGAAGATTGAATGCCTCCGATATACCGATTGTCTGAGCCTGCACAAGCGGAGAAACTGGGTCTGTGATTTCCTTTCTCCAAAGCAGCCCCGTGATATTAAAGACATGCTGTTCCTCATGCGCACCATCCAACAAACGGATGCGTATGGGTTCACCGGGATAGGTTTCTAAAATCGGAGTATCCGGATCTCCATATACAAAGGAACTGAAAATGTGGGAAGGATCACTTCGTATTTTCAATCGCTCCGGCATTGGCTCGCAGCGGTAATTGATACCCATGACACCGGGATCGTCGGCAGACCCAGGATGTTCCGGTGGATTAAGCGGCTTTCCGTCTTTATCGAACAACAGGGCGAAATCGTGAAGAAACAGCGCGAATTCCCGATAGGATTTACCGTCGGCAGTGCGAATGACTGCTTTTGTGCCGCTTTTCAGCTCTTGTCCGGTTTTGGGATCGAGAAAGACTGAACCGGCCGGTTCCACGATAACAGCGCCGAACATGCCATGCTGCTGATGCATATTGGCAAACAAATGATCATGGAAAAACACCGTATTCAGTTCTTCGTTGGCAAAGAAGCGTTCAATCAGGGTTTCATACTTTCTCGCTCCTGCAATGTTATTCCAGCCGTTAGCCGCGCCGTCTGATACGATTGTATCAAATTTTACCAAGTGGATATGATAACCGACAATATCAGTCAGCGTCTTCAGTTGAAATGCACTTCCCTCAATAAACTCCGGCAACAGATTAGTTAGGCGTATTTCTATGCAATCGCCCGCATTGACACGGATAACCAACGGCTCCGGTCGAATTTTACCCGATTCAACCTTTTCCAGATACTTATCTAGCGTGCCGTATTTTTCTATCTCTTCTTTAAGAACAAAAAAACGTCCCTGCGGGTCATGCCAGCCAAAACGGTTATAAACGAGTTTTGCCTGCACTGCCGCAATTTCAAACACCTTAATATTTTTGTCTGTACAGCACGGACAAGTATTCGTGTACAAAGCACCCGGCGCGAAGTTCTTTACAAAATTCGCTTCTTCCAGCGGTGTAGGCACTATTTTGTTTCCTCCGTTTTTCGTTAAAACACCAAGTGGCGGTTGAAGAGGCTCTTCCCCAAATTGGCCGTTAATAAAGTTAGGATATCCGGGATGCAGTGCGTCTTTCTTCGGTGGAATAGGCCGGTCTCGAAGCGGCATTAATGCCTCAATCGGCGTTCCGTCCGGATAAACTCCGCTGCCGTCTTCAAGACGGTCAAATACCCGCCACAACGTCCACATACCCTCGTGGAAGTGGGGATAGAGGTGACAATGGAAAATAGCATCGCCAATCATCCCATTAAAGCTTCCTGCGCCATATAAAATATCCAGTGTATAGCATTCCTGTGGACTGATCGAGATGGAATCAATAATGGTTGATTTGGGATCATCCGGCTCCAGCCGCCACTGATGATTGTGCAAATGGAAGACGTGTGTTTCTTTGACACCGCCGTGGATCAACCGTATTTTGGATGGATCTCCCACATATGCCTTAAGAATAGGAGGGGCAGGATCTCCATAAGCCCAAGAGCTCATGGAAAT
>CAZGQH010000354.1:0-1819 GCA_964527575.1 uncultured Lachnospiraceae bacterium | reverse complement strand
GTGAATACCGCGGTGTGTACCATGTCCTGCACGGTCTGATCTCGCCGATGAACGGCGTGACGCCGGACAAGCTGAAGATCAGGGAGCTCTTGGAGCGTGTGGGCAAGGGGGACGTGGAGGAGGTGATCGTGGCGACCGACCCGAATGTGGAAGGGGAGGCGACCGCCATGTACCTCTCGCGCCTGCTCAAGCCGCTGGGAGTGAGGGTAACGAGACTTGCCTATGGGGTCCCAGTGGGTGGTGACATCGAATACGCAGACGAGGTGACGCTGTTTCGTGCGCTCGCCGGACGGCGTGACGTGGAAGAATGAAAGATCCCCGGTACCTGTTTTTCGGTACCGGGGATCTTTCCGTTATGCGTCGGCTGTCTCGGAGTTTTCCAGCTCTACGGTTGCAGTGACGATGAAATTCTTGACAGAATCGATCACCTTTTCACACTGCTGCTTATTGTCATAGGATTCTCCGATAAAGCTCGGCGCCGAGCCGATGTTCTTCAGCACATACCGGTAGTTGCCGAATTTGTCGCGGTCCACAAAGAAGTTTCCGACATACGCAGCGCGCTTGAAGGATTCCACACCTTTGCGGCAGGCAGCCTCGCTTGCGTAATATCTGCTGGAATAGAGGATCTGACCGTTATTCGCCAGCAGGTAGAAGCTGTATTCGCCGTCCTCTTCCTTGGAAATTTCAAACTTGCCCATTTTTGTTGCCGCGGCTTCCGCTTTGGCGATCTGCTCCCAGTTCAGGCTGTCCGGCGTTTTCTTGGTGCTCTTGGCAGCTTCATATGCGGCAATTGCTTCCGGTTCCGGTTTGTAGCGGATGATCCGGGCGTTGTTGGCAAAATTCCTGACCGATTCCGCACACTTGAGGCACTGATCTTTCGTGCTGTAGTTCTCACCGTAGTATTTGTTGGCAAGAATGAAACGGTAGCGGTTGTACTTGTCTTTCTTGATGGCGAACTCGGTGGTGCTGACCGTTTTCTTGAAGGTCTTGATCCCGTTGAGCGCACCGAGAAGCGTGGTAAAGCTGGGGCTGTCGAACAGGACCTGTCCGTTGTTTGCGACCAGGTAGAAATGATAGCCGTCAACCTCCAGGTTGAATTCATATTTTCCGATTGCCTTTGCGCCGTTTGCCGCAATCTCTGCTTCCGCCGCCGCAATTGCCTCGTCAAACGCGATACGGATATCCTCTTCGGTCGTGACAAAGAAGGGGCGACCGAGGGTGCGTGCCGGCGTAGAGGATGTACGTACCGCAGCGGGAGCCTTGGAGGCTTCCGGCTTTGCGGCAGGGGGTGTTTTCTTGGGGGCCGGTTGCGCGGCAGTCGATTTTTTCGGCACGGTGGTTCCTGCGGAAGAGGATCTGACCGGCGTTTTCGAAGCGGATTTTGCAGGGGTCTTCGACGGTGCTTTTACGGATTCGGGTGTCTTGACCGGATCTTTTCTGTCCGACGTTCCGACTGTTTCAGGAGCCGGCTTGACGCTGTCGGAATCGGTTTTTACGGGCTCCTGAACAGGTGCTTTCGGAGACTGGGCAACGGGCTCTTCCTTTTTGATTTCCGGTTTGGTCTCGTTTGCAGGGACTTCCTGCACGGGCGGTTGTTTCCCGGTTTCCGGTTCCGCCTGCTTTTTGTTTTTTCTGAACAGATTGAATAATCCCATAATTCCCTCCATCATTCCGGAAATCAACGATTTCCCATTTATCCATCTTTAATTATATCATACCTTTTCGGATTTGTCAATTACCTTTTCTGAATTTCGGGAATTTTTTGCTCGAATTGTCAAGTCAAGTGCAATGATTTCTTGAAAAAAACTTCTTCAGGAGA
>CAZGQH010000353.1:0-1823 GCA_964527575.1 uncultured Lachnospiraceae bacterium | reverse complement strand
GGTGCGGAGAAGATCGTACTTCATCTTTGGAGCGGAAAAATCTCGGATACCCGTCTTTCGGTGAATCTGGGATCGCTGGAGGCTCTTTATGCCATCGCGGCCGAGTTCGGCCTTTTGCTGTTAATCGAAAATGTGCCCTGCGCCAAGAACGACCCCATTTCCAATCTGACCCGGGTGGCAGCGCTTCATCCCGGGGCAAAATTTGTCTACGACCTGCGCTTTGGCGCCTTTCACGAACAGAACGAGGAGATTGTCGCTTCGGGCGCGCTATCGGATGGATCGATCGATCATGTTCATCTCAGCGATTATGTGGGCCCTCCTCACGATTTTGCCTCCCTCCGTCCGATCCTGCATCTGGGGCAGGGCATCATCGGGCTGCCCTCCCTGCTCCCCCGTATCGCGCCTCTCTATCACGGAACCATCACGCTGGAATCGCCGGAAATCTTAGCCACCGGCTGCGGCCTTGACGCGATCAACCGCGATCTTGCTTTCATCCGTCGGTATTTTTGGCAAAAGACGGCCGGCGCGAAAATTGAATTCGCAGGATCCGTCATAACGGGCGAAAAAATCTGTCTTATTCGGAAAACACCGATACATAAGGGAAGAAAAGAGGTGAGGGTCATGAGTATGAGCGATGGGGAGATCGTCGATCTCTATTTCCGGCGGGACGAGAGTGCCATCCGCGAAACGGCGGAGAAGTACGGAAACTACTGTTACCGCATCGCCATAAACATCCTATCCTGTCATGAGGATGCGGAAGAAACGGTAAACGACACCTGGACCAACACCTGGCAGGCCATTCCGCCCGCCCGACCTACCCGGCTCTCACTCTTTCTGGCGGCCATCACACGCAATCTTTCCTTCAACCGCTATCGGGCAGCCCATGCTCAAAAACGGGGCGGCGGAGAATTCGCGCTGGTGCTGGAGGAACTGGAGGACTGCATTCCCTCCTCAGGAGAAAATGCGGAGAAGACGCTGTTGGCCAAGGAGCTGGGGGAAGCGGTCAGTCGGTTTCTGAAGGGAACCGATTCCCGGGAGCGTATCCTGTTTCTTCGACGCTATTACTTCGGCGATTCGCTGGGTTCGGCAGCCGAGCGGGTGGGCATATCGGAAAACCATGCTGCGGTGCTGCTTCTGCGCCTGCGGAAGGCTTTGAAAAAATTCTTGGAGAGGGAGGGTTTGTTATGATAGGAAGCGAAGAGTTATTTGAAGGATTAGCCTATCTGGACGAAGATCTCCTGATGGAGGCCTGTGAGGGCGACTTTTTGTCCGCCGGAAGGCCTTCGGCCATCCGGCCGATTCATTCGGCAAAAGGCGACGGAAGGTTGCGGATTCTTTTGGTTGCGGCAACGATGGCGCTTCTGCTGTCTGCGATCGGCTTGTCGGTCCTTTTTGCGGCGGATCGGAGAGATTCTCCGACGAACGAAGTCTCGACGAAGAACTGTGGTGCGATAGGAGCGCCGGATGATACGGCAGAGCCGGAAGATACCGTCAATTTGCCGGATGCGGTTCTTCCCAGCGGGATCAAAGAGATCACTTGGGAGAACCTTGACGGAACGCTCTCCTTCCAGCATACGAATGCCGGGGCAAAATTCGATCAGGTCTGGTATTCAACACCCAATTACGACCTTCCGGCGACCATTCCCGAAAGCGTCTTTCTCGACGGACGGGAATATGGCGTAGGGGAGAGAACTTTGGTAGCGGATCGGGGCAGATGGCAGCCCATGGTGCGCTACAGCTTGGCAGGCTGTGGGGTAGAGGCGGTTTTTGACGGAAGGACCGGCCAGGTGATCGGCTATATCGGCAAGGAGCTGGAGGCACTG
>CAZGQH010000352.1:0-1827 GCA_964527575.1 uncultured Lachnospiraceae bacterium | reverse complement strand
TGGGCGCGGGCTTTGCCGCCTTTGAGTCGGCCGGTTATATCCTGATGGCGGGGCAGGAGGGAAATTATTTTGCCATGCTTCAGGTAATTATCCTGCGGGCGGTCTTGGCCCCCGGGGGACATGTGGCCTGGGCGGCGATCACCGGCTTTGCCCTCTACTATGCCAAGGGGGAGGGCTGCTGGTCGGCGGCGGTTTTCAAAAGCCGGCGGTTCTGGGGACTTTTTCCCATTCCGGTGCTGCTTCACGCCGTCTGGGATATGCCGATCCCCTTCGGGACGGTCTTTCTCTGGATTCCGATTCTTCTGACCGTTCTCTCCTGGGTGGTGCTGCTTGCCCAGATCAATACCGGCATCGGGCAGGTGGTGGACAGCGTGCGGCAGGCCCGGATGGGCCCGGCGGGCTATTTTCTTCCCTACGGTTCCCCCTGGGTGCCCGAAATTGTCTGGTACCGCACACCCGGTTCGCTCTGGAGCTTTCCGCCGGACGGGTTCTTTCCCCTCGGTGGTCCCGGCTGGCTGCCGCGCTGGTAGGATCTTTCGGCTTGGCGTTCGGTATCATACAACAGGAGCGATCGCAAACCTGCGATCGCTCCTGTTTTTCTTATGAGGTTATTGGGATTTACAGCTTTTCCACAAAGCTTGCCACAAACTCCACCCAGTCGTCCAGCTTTCCAACAGCTGTGTTCAGCGACAGGTCGTAATCCTTCCGGTCGCCCCAGTTCTGTCCGGTGAAGAAGCGGTAGTATTTCCGGCGGTCTTTGTCGACGGCCAAAATCTTCTGCTGAAGCTGCTTGTCGGTGAGATTCTCATTTTCCGGAGCGTTTTCCCGGCAGCGGGCGATCCGATGGGGCATATCCGAATAGATAAACAGGCGGAAGGGGTTCTGGTCTCGCAGGATATAGTCGGCGCAGCGCCCCACGATCACGCAGTCGGATTTTTCGGCCATGCTGCGGATGATGGAGGTCTGTTCGGCATAGATCGAGTTGCTCAGGTGAAAATGGGGGTCGAAGGAAAGATAAAAGGTGCCGCTGTGGTTGAAGGGGTAGATCTGGGTAGGCCGTTTTTCCAGAACGCGATCGACATATTCCTCGGAAAGTGTGGTTTTTTCGGCAATAGCGGTGATGATTTCCCGGTCGTAGTAGGCGATGCCCAGCTTTTCCGCCAGTTTCCGGCCGAACTCCCGTCCGCCGCTCCCGAATTCCCGTCCGATGGTAATGATTTTTTTCATGAGGAATCCTTCCTTTCGGTCTTTTTCTATCCTCATTATAAAACGGTTTTCCGAAAAATGCAACAGTTTTTTGGGGAAAAGCTTTCGAAAAAAGGGTGAACTTTCTTTCTCAGACCGGGAGGGGCAGACCGCTTTCCAGCGGACGAACGGTGATGCTTCCTTTTTCGGTAAAGACAAGACTGCCGGGAGGGGGGCTTTCGACAAGCTCGCAGCCCTCGCCCACCACGCAGGAGAGGACGGTTACGCCCCCGTGGAGGGTCACATTCTCGCAAAGAACCGAGTTCACTGCTTCGGTGGCCTCCTCCATTCTCACCCGATCGAAGAGCACGCTCTTTTCGAGAATTGCCGAGGAGGCGAGCCGGCAGCCGTTGCCGACAATACTCTCTCCGCCCGAATAGCGCAGATTGGCGGCATGGTAGCTCTGGGGCGTGCCGATATCGCACCAGTAATCGTCATAGACATGGCAGGCCAGGGTATAGCCCTTCCGCAGAAGGGCGGGGAAGAGCTGCTTTCCGAAGTCGTAGGGGCCGGAGGCGGGAATTTCGGAAAGCACCCGGCGGGAGAGCAGGTAGATGCCGGTGTTTACGAGGTGGGAGGGTG
>CAZGQH010000351.1:0-1836 GCA_964527575.1 uncultured Lachnospiraceae bacterium | reverse complement strand
GTAGAACCTACCGCTGCCAGCGCACCCGAACCGTCAAACTGCCCCACCACCACAAGATCGGCCGTGTTGAAGAGCAGCTGCAGGATGCCGGTAGCGATGATCGGCAGCGTATAAAGCAGAATATTGCGGGTCAGCGAACCCGCGAAAAGATCTTTTTGTTTGGCTTTTTCCATAAAAACTCCCGATATGATGAAAAGAAAAAAAGGACTGACAGCAGGAAAGACACCGTCGAAGCGGTGCCTTTCCGGATATTGTATTGTTTGGATTTTGCTCTCTTCCGGACGCAGGGGAAACGCTTACTTGGCGGGGGAGGGATCGGACTCCTTGGCCGTCTCCTCCTTCTCTTTCTCCTTTTCGCCCTCTTCGTCCTCCTCCGAGACCGGCCGGGTCACGGTGACAATCGCTTCTTCGATGCGGTGCTCTGCAATGGTCTTGACCTCCACATGCATCGATTCTCCGATCTCCACTGAGAAGGTGCTGCCATCGGTGGGAATCGTGCCGTAAATACCGAAAACAAGGCCGCCAAAGGTATCGTACTCCTCGGTATCGAAGGTCACCCGCAGCTTTTCCGCCACATCGGAAAGCGCGGCACTGCCCTTAATGCGCCAGGTATCCCCGCCCAGATCGACAATCTCTTCCTTCTCTTCCTCGATGCTCTCGGCATCAAAGCCGCCCACAATCTGCTCAATAATGTCGTTCATCGTAACGATGCCGAAGACCCCGCCATACTCGTCAAGCACCACCGCAAAGCGATTGCGGGTCTTCTTCATCTGCTGGAAAAGAGTATCGGCCTTGATGTTTTCGGGAACAAAGTAGGCGGGCGTCACCGCCTCCTTCATAATTGTCTCCCGGTTTTCACCGTAGAGACGGAAGAAATCCTTAGCGTTGAGAAGACCGATCATGTCATCGGCCGACTCACCGCAGACCGGATAGATCGAGTGACGGGTGGCGTGAATCGTCTCCTTCCAGGCCTCGTTGTCCTCATCCAGCCAAAGTACCACCATGTCGGTACGGTGGGTGGCAAACTCGCCGACCGTCAAATCGTCAAACTCGAAGACATTCTGGATCATCTCCTTCTCCTGCATGTCGATGACACCCTTTTCGCTGCCCACGTCCACCATCATGCGGATTTCTTCCTCGCTCACATCCTCTTCGGTTTCATTGGGGTCGATGCGGAGAAGGCGGAGAACGCCGTTTGTGGACACGGTGAGAAGCCAGACAATCGGAGCAAAGAGCTTGGCGATAAAGGAGAGCATCCCCGCCATACCAAGACCCAGCCTTTCGGAATACTTCATGGCCAGCCGCTTGGGCACCAGCTCACCGAAAATCAGGGTGATAAAGGAGAGAAGCAGGGTGATGACCACCACCACAATGGTATTCAGCCCCTGAAAATCCGGAACACCGGCCTTAAGGAGGGCATCCACAATGAGACCGGCAAAGTTGTTGGCCGCAAAAGCCGAGCCAAGAAAGCCCGCCAGGGTAATGGCGACCTGAATGGTGGCAAGGAATTTCGCCGGCTGATTCTTCAGTTTAGCCAGGCGCTTGGCCTTTTTGTTGCCCTCCTGTGAGAGCTTGGTGATTTTCGCATCGCTGATCGAGAGAATGGCAATCTCCGCGCAGGCGAAGACCGCGTTCAATAAAATAAGTAAAAACTGCAGACCGATCTGCCAGATAAGATCCATAATAAAATAACAGCTCCTTCAGATTCGTTCAAAAAAGATGTTGAATTGTGGAAACGCAAGAAATTACAAGAGAAACCGAGATTATTTCACATATTCATCCTTTTTTTGAGCAAAAAAAGCATAGCTGGCATTTCAGCAAAGAAAATGCAGGTTA
>CAZGQH010000350.1:0-1867 GCA_964527575.1 uncultured Lachnospiraceae bacterium | reverse complement strand
GGATACCTCAAGCGCTATGCCGCTCTTGTTTCGGGCGGTGCCTCGGGAGCGATTCTGAACTGATATGGAAGAGCTGAAAAACAGGCTGGAAACCTTATGTGTCTTCCGGGACCTGCTGAAGGATCCTGTCATTTCCGCTTTGTGCGCGTATCTGGATACCGCCGCGGGCCCGGCTTATGCCGGGTTTGTGGCGGCGCTCTATCGCGCCAACGGCGGAAACCTCACCGACTATATCCGTGAGCTTTGCGAGAACAGCGACAATGTATATGTGAAAACGGTCGGCAGAGGCGAGGCGGTCCCCGCCTGCATTTACGATTCCCTGCTTTCCGAGCTTGATACCTTGCAGGAGGTAGCGGAGCTTACCAAGGAAAAGCTCTGCGGGACGCTTGCCTATCGGGGGTTCCTGCCCGGTTTTACGGGCAGCGCGCTTTCTCTGAAGGACAGCTACCTGCGCAGGACCGAAAACATCGGCAAATACGGCTACGGGATCTATGCGAAGAACCGGATGTTCTACGTGGACGGGCAGAACGCCATCGTTCCCGTGCGCAATCCCGATCAGACGGAGCTTTCCCAGCTGGTTGATTACGAACGGGAAAGAAAGACCATTATTGATAACACCGAGGCACTGCTTGCCGGCAAGCCTGCCGCCAACATTCTCCTGACGGGTGATGCGGGGACCGGAAAATCTTCGACGGTAAAAGCGGTGGCGAATGCTTTGTGGAGCGAGGGACTCCGGATGATCGAGGTGCGCAAGGACCAGCTTCGCGCCATACCGGTGATCCTGGATGAGCTGTCCGGAAATCCTTTGAAATTCGTGCTGTTTATCGACGATCTTTCCTTCTCCAAGGATGACGATACCTTCAATGCGCTCAAGGCAGTCCTGGAGGGTTCTGTGACCGCGAAATCCCGGAATGTTGTGATCTACGCCACAAGCAACCGCCGTCATATTATCAAGGAGAAATTTTCCGACCGGGAGGGCGACGATATTCACCGCAATGACACGGTGCAGGAATTGATTTCCCTGTCGGAGCGCTTCGGGATCCACATTACCTTCTCCAAGCCCGGAAAGGAGACCTTTCTGCATATCGTGCATCATCTGGCAAAGGAAAACGGCATTGAAATGGAGAAAGACGAGCTCGATCTGCTTGCCGAGCGGTTTGCGTTGGAGCGCGGCGGCAGATCCGCCCGTGCAGCGCGGCAGTTTATCGACGGGCTGCTGGCGAAAGGTCAGAATGTGTGCGGTTGAGTCGCCGAAGGTTCCGCTTTGCCGGGCTGTGAATGCGGAGGGATGATCCGGAAGCTTTATGAATAAAATTGCTTTTTTCAGAGAATCAGGTATCCATTTATTTTAAAAAAATACTTGACAAAAGCGGTTTACCATGGTATAATGATAAAAAATCCTCTGCAAGCCGGTGCAGGCTCCCGGTTACGGAGGCTTCCGGATTTTCTGACATTTACATATTATAAAGGCGTTTGATCAAAAAAGAGTAACGTGCCGAAAGCTGAAAGAGAGTCGCCGGACGGTGCGAGGCGATAGGGAGTAGGTCCGTGAAATACGTTTTGTTAGCTTTGCGTTGAACCCTGAGTAGGCGCAACGGTTGCAACCGTTATATTGCGGGGCAACAGCCGTTGCCCGATGAGGCTTTGGCTGTAAGGTCAAGGTGAAGCAGAGTGGTAACACGGTAAAATCGTCCCTGCACCTTTTTTCAGGTGCGGGGATTTCTGTTTGTTTTTATCCGCATGATGCGGCATAAAATAAAAAATTTCAGGAGGAAAGAAAAAATGAAAAAGGTTCTATCAGTTGTATTGGCAGTGGCATTCATTCTCACACTCTGTGTACCCTTCGTGTCCTGTAAGGGAGACGAAA
>CAZGQH010000349.1:0-1875 GCA_964527575.1 uncultured Lachnospiraceae bacterium | reverse complement strand
AAGTCCACATCCGAAAACTCGATGTCACCGCGGAAGCGCTCGATACGCACCGGATTCTCCTTTTCCTTCACATCGGCGCTGGCGTCCATGATCTCAAAGAGGCGGTTCATGGAGTTTAAGCAGTCGGAACCCCACTCCACCATATCCACAAAGGAATAGAGGGGATCGTAGACCATATGTACGTAGGAGACAAAGAGGGTGAGGATACCGTAGGTCATGCCGAAGCTGCCCTGAATGGCCATCCAGCCGCCGAAGGCCCAGACCATGATGACCCCGAGATAGACGAGGGTGTTCACCAGCGGATAGGCGGTGGAGCCGAACTTCGAACGCTTCATTTCGGCCGCCGTCAAATCCCGGGAGCTCTTCGAGAAGCGCTCGGCCTCTCCCTTCTCCCGCGAGAAGGTCTTGACCACCCGGATCCCGGTGAGCAGGTCAGAGAGAAGCGAGTTGAGCGCGCGGGAGCGGGTGTAGCGCCGGTGGTTGAGCTTGCGGCTCTTGCGGAAGAGCTTGCCGATGAGAAAGAGCACCAGAGGAGTGAAGCCCAGCGCAAGCAGAGTGAGCAGGGGGTTAAAGACCAGCATGATCACCGTCACCGCCACCAGCTGTACGATGTTGATGACAAAATAGGGGAAGCCGTCGGTAAAGAACCAATAGATGCGGTTGGCGTCGTAATGCACCTGATTCATCAGCCCTCCGGTGGTGCGGGCGGTAAAATAGCCCATGGAGAGCCGCTCGATGGCTGAAAAAATAATCTTTTTGATGTCGTAGACGATCTTGGCAGAGATGCGGGAGGTCACAATGCCGTGCAGCATGGTAATAAGAAGCTTCGCCAGCCGCATGCCGATCACAATCAGAATGACCAGGGTGAGCTGACCGTAAAACCGGCCGTCCTTATTCAGAACCTCGTCGTAGAAAAAGGCCGAGCTGAAATAGGGCGCGATCACCGAAATGGCGGAGAGCGCCAGCATGGCACCAATGATCGCGGCCACATACCAGCGGTATTTCAGGAAAAAGCCCGACATGCGCTTGATGACCTTGCCCTTGTCCATGCAGCTGGGACAGAACTGTCTGTCCCGGTCGGGATAGCGCCGACCGCAGTGGGGACAGAACTTCTCGTTCTCCTCCTCTACGATCTCATCCTCCCTTCCCTCCTTGAGCTTGCCGAAGATGCCGGCCAGACGATAGAGATCGTCTTTGGCGGTAAAACTCGTATAGGTGAGAAGCATACGGCCATCGGAGGTATTGGCATAAAAACGGCAGGTGGAGAGAAGCTCGTCCACTGCTAAACTTTCCACTTCGGCAGGGTCAAGCGAGAGTTCCTCCCGCCCGTTCTGCCAGGCAATCGTAAGAGACTCTTTTGTCAAAAGGATGCGACCGGGGCAGAAATGACCCTCCCGGTCCATATCGATGACGACCTGATCGAGAAGCGCTTCCTCTTGATCCGGAAGTTTCTCGGTCATGGTGATCGGCTTGTCGATTCGAATCATCTCCTTATTTTCACAGTTCTTTTTATTTTACCATGTCATATTTGAAAAGTCAACCTTATTCTCCTACCGACATCAATAATCACAGCAGAACGCATACGGACAGGAAAAAACCGTACACCTTATAATCTCGAAAGCCTTATTTTATCCCGTTTTTTGCCCGTTCCCTTGCATTTCGGGCAAAAACATGGTAAAATACAATTACAGATAAGGTTAAGGAGAATTACCCAATGACACTTGGCGAAAAGGTACGCACCCTGCGGCTGGCGCGGGGCATCACCCAGAGCAGCCTCTGCGGCGATGTCATCACCCGCACCATGCCCTCCCGCACTGAGAACGACGCCGCCCTCCCCTCTCTGCCCACCCTGCGCCATCTGGCCAAGGCGCTGGG
>CAZGQH010000348.1:0-1877 GCA_964527575.1 uncultured Lachnospiraceae bacterium | reverse complement strand
CGCCAGGGTCTCAAGACCCACCGGCCCGCCGTTGTAGAGCTTGATGATCGTCTCGAGCATCCGCCGGTCGATGTTGTCCAGTCCCAGCGAGTCGATCTCCAGCTGCTTCAAGGCATAGGATGCGATGGTCTCGTCGATGGTGCCACTTCCCTTCACCTGGGCAAAATCCCGCACCCGCTTCAGAAGCCGGTTGGCGATCCGGGGCGTCCCCCGGGAACAGGCGGCAATCTTGCGGGCGCCGTCGGGGGTAATATCGTATTCCATAATTCCGGCGCTACGGGTGACGATCTCATAAAGCTCTTCGGTCGAGTAGAGTTCCAGCTTCAGAAGGACGCCGAAACGGTCGCGCAGCGGGGTGGAGAGCTGTCCTGCACGGGTGGTGGCACCGATCAGGGTGAACTTCGGCAGCTTCATCCGGAAGGAACGCGCCGCCGGTCCCTTGCCGATGATGATGTCGATTTCGTAATCCTCCATGGCCGGATAGAGAACCTCCTCCACCGAGCGGTTCAGCCGGTGAATCTCGTCGATAAAGAGGATGTCGTTCTCGGCCATATTGGTGAGAAGGGCCACCAGATCCCCGGGCTTTTCGATGGCAGGCCCGGAGGTGACCCGGATATTCACATTCATCTCGTTGGCGATGATGTTCGACAGGGTGGTCTTCCCGAGGCCGGGCGGCCCGTAGAGCAGCACATGGTCGAGGACATCCCGCCGCCCCTTGGCGGCGGCGATATAGACCGCCAGATTTTCCTTGGCACGGGACTGCCCGATATACTCCGCCAGCGTCCGGGGGCGGAGGGAGAGCTCGGTCTCCCCGTCCTCTTCAGTGGCCTCGGGCTCCACCAGCCGGGTATCCAGTTCAAATTCTTCAAAATTGCTCATGTTACACTCTCTTCTCTTTCAGCACCGCAGGCGTCTCCTTAGGGGTTACGCCGAAACATGCCTGTCTTCTGCAACCCTCTCAGCGGCCGCTGGCCAGCTGCTTCAGAGCGAACTTGACAAGCTCCCCGCTGTCGAGGGAGGGGTCGGCCTTTTTCAGCGCCGAGGCGATCTCCGACCGGGTGTAGCCCAGCACCGCCAAAACCTCGGCGGCCTCGGACATGCCTCCGTCGGGGAGAATCTCGACTCCCGCCTCACTGCCGGTCTCGGCAGAGACACCCTCTCCCCCGAAGATTTTGAACTTGTCCTTCAGCTCCAGCACCACTCGGGCAGCGGTCTTGCCGCCGATCCCCTGCGCCCGGGAGATCGCCCGGGTGTCCCCGGCGGCAATCGCCTCCGCCAGCTTGGCGGGGGTAAAGAGCGAGAGGATGGCCAGCGCCGCCTTGGGGCCGATGCCCGAGACGCCGATCAGCATTTTATAGGCGTCCAACTCCTCCTCGGTGGCAAAGCCGAAGAGCTCCACTGCGTCCTCCCGCACCGCCAGATAGGAATAAAGGCGGACAACCGCTCCCTCCTTGCCCGCAAGCTTCGAGAGCGTCATGGCACTGATGGTCAATTTATACCCCACGCCGCCGCATTCCACCACGGCGGTATTCAGGGCACAGGATGCCAGAATGCCGTTGAAATAATGAAACACCGAAGGACACCTTCCCTTCCAAAAGACGGAATAAAGCGCACCCGATTCCGTTTATAGGATTATACCAGATTATAAAAATTCTTCAGCCGGGAAACCCCGGTGTGAGCATGACAGATCGCGATGGCTAACGCATCCGCCGTGTCATCCAACTTCGGCATCTTCTCTAAAGCAAGAATGGTCTGCACCATGAGAAGCACCTGCTTTTTTTCCGCCTTGCCGTAGCCCACCACCGACTGCTTGACCTGAAGGGGAGTATACTCGAAGACAGGCAGGCTGTTTGTCTCGGCGGCAAGCAGGATCACAC
>CAZGQH010000347.1:0-1891 GCA_964527575.1 uncultured Lachnospiraceae bacterium | reverse complement strand
CAGAAATACTTTGGTCCACAGGGCGAGCTTTTCAAGAAGCGCGAAAGCCTGATGAAGCCGATTCAGGACGAGATTTACAATGCCATCAAGGAAATCTCCGAAGACAAAGGCTACCAGATGGTCATGGACCGGGCGTCGTCGATGAATATCATTTTTGCTTCTCCGAAGATCGATATAAGCAATGAAGTCCTGATAAAATTAGGATATTCAAAATAAATGCTTACATTTGTGCGCTTTAATGAAGCAAGCGAAGAATAGATTAATAACAAGTAATATTTTATAGAAAAATGAAGAAACTGATTATCTTTTTGTTGATGATGCTCCCGCTGGGTGTTTTTGCTCAGGAATCTAAGATTGCGATTGTAAATACGCAGGAAGTGATCCAGGCTATGCCGGAATTTGCCGATATGCAAAAACAGATTGCGGATATGGAAGCCAAGTATAAGAATGAAATGCAGGTGATGAATGATGAGTATAATAAGAAATATTCAGATTTTGTAGCCCAGCAGGATTCGTTGACAGAAAATATCAAGATGAGAAGAATGCAGGAACTGCAGGATATGGAACAGCGTACGCAGAACTTCATCCAGATCACTCAGCAGGATTTCCAGAAGAAGCAGGGCGAATTGTTCGCTCCGATCCAGGAAAAGCTGAAAAATGCGATCAAGGCTGTCGGTGACGAAAAAGGATATGTTTATATCTTGGATCCGCAGATCGTACTGTATCAGGGTAGCGCTGCCGTTGATGCCACTCCGTTCGTAAAAGCGAAATTGGGTATTAACTAATCAGATTAGTAATTATAAAGATAGCGAGGCGATATCTCCTCGCTATTCTTTTTTCAGGCACGGACCACACGGACTGTTGCGGATATTCTTTCCGTATTTCCCGTGTGGCCCGTGTTTGGTTTATACACTATATATTAAAGACTTCTGTTATGTTTTCTTCTGCACCAGGTCCGATCGGTATTTTCGACTCCGGTTATGGAGGGCTTACGATCTTTGATAAGATCCGGGAAGCCATGCCGGAATATGATTACATTTATTTGGGCGATAATGCCCGCTCGCCTTACGGCCCACGTTCGTTCGAGGTCGTCTATCGTTTTACGCGGCAGGCGGTGGAGACGCTTTTCAACGAGGGCTGCCGGCTTGTTATCCTGGCCTGCAATACGGCTTCGGCAAAGGCTTTGCGCACGATCCAGCAACGGGACTTGCCGCTGTGGGATCCGTCTCGCCGGGTGTTGGGCGTGATCCGTCCGACGGTGGAGCGGATGGATGCGGTCAGCAAGAGCAAGCATATCGGGATTTTGGGAACGAGCGGTACGATCACATCCGGCTCCTATTCGTTGGAGATCAAGAAAATGTTTCCGCATATCACGGTGACGGGCGAAGCCTGCCCGATGTGGGTCCCGCTGGTCGAGAACAAGGAATTCGATTCACCGGGCGCGGACTATTTCGTGCGGAAGCATCTGGAGCATATCCTGGCTACCGATCCGGAGATCGATACGCTGGTCCTGGGCTGTACGCACTATCCGTTGCTGATTGAAAAGATCAAAGCTTTCTTGCCAGACGGGATTACTTTGTTTGCACAAGGAGAATATGTGGCGGCAAGCCTTGTGGACTACCTGCACCGCCATCCCGAGATGGAGAGCCGCCTGACCAAACAGGGGCGTTGCCGTTTCCTGACAACCGAATCGGCTGCCAAGTTTTCCGATGCCGCCTCTGTCTTCCTGAGTCGGCCGGTAACGGTGGAACAGATTTCGATCGATTGAACCATGTATTCCTATCTTTGCATCATACTGTTGTTTCTTTCTTCCCTTTTCTGCCAAGGACAGGAACTGGACGGCTATATGGCGGAGCGGAAGTTGGTGGATGTCTCTTCCCGGGATACGACG
>CAZGQH010000346.1:0-1894 GCA_964527575.1 uncultured Lachnospiraceae bacterium | reverse complement strand
GTCCGGGATTCTCGGCACCTCCCTTCGGGCAGCTTTAAGTTGGCGGCCAGCACCTCGGGATAATAGGCCACCACCGGACAGTTGAAGTGGTTGTCGCCCAGCGATTCGTCAAAGTTGTAGCTGAGGCAGGGATAGAAAATCGTCTTGACCCCGCTGTCCACTAAGGCCTTCACATGGCCGTGGGCCAGCTTGGCGGGATAACAGACGGTATCCGAGGGAATCGAGTTCTGCCCTGCCAGATATAGTTTTTTCGAAGAGGCGGGCGATACCGCCACACCGAAGCCAAGCGTCTTGAAGAGAGTGTGCCAGAAGGGCAGCAGCTCGTAAAAATTCAGCACCATGGGAAGACCGATCGTCTCCCGTTCGCCCTCAAAGGAGGTATAGCCGGCCAGCAGCTCGCTCTTGTAGTCGTATGTACTGAAGGTCTCCCGAACCACCTTATTCTCGGTGGGCTTTTCGCACTGGTTGCCGCCGATATACCGCCGGCCGCCGTCAAATGTGTTCACCGTCAGCTTGCAGCGGTTGGTGCAGCCCTTGCAGGTGATGGCACGCACCTCGTGGGTGAAGCGGCGAAGCGCTTCTTTGTCAAGAAGGCCGCTCTTTTCCCGCCCTTCGGCCGCTGCCCGCTCTTTCGCATAGAGGGCGGCGCCGAAGGCGCCCATCTTCCCCGCCACCGCCGGACGGATGACCTCTTGTCCCAGCTCGTTTTCAAAGGCGCGGAGCACCGCGTCATTCAGGAAGGTTCCTCCCTGCACGACCACATGCTTTCCGAGAGACTCCCCTGCCGACACCCGGATCACCTTGTAGAGGGCGTTTTTCACCACGCTGATCGAAAGCCCCGCCGAGATATTCTCTACCGAGGCCCCGTCCTTCTGCGCCTGCTTTACCGAGGAATTCATGAAGACGGTGCAGCGGGAGCCGAGATCCACCGGCCTTTCGGCAAAGAGCCCCAACCGGGAAAACTCCTCCACCGAATAGCCCAGCGCCCCGGCAAAGGTCTGCAGGAAAGAGCCGCAGCCCGAGGAACAGGCCTCGTTCAGAAAGATATTGTCGATGGCGCCGTTTCGGATCTTGAAGCATTTGATGTCCTGGCCGCCGATGTCGATAATGAAGTCGACCTCCGGGTCGAAGGCCTTGGCGGCAGTGAAATGCGCCACCGTCTCCACCACGCCGTAGTCGGTATGGAAGGCGTTCTGAATGATCTCTTCCCCGTATCCCGTGGAGGCCGAGGCCACAATCCGAATGGTCGGAAAGCGCTCGTAGACCTCTTCCAAAAAGCTCTTGATGATCGGAACCGGGTTTCCGCTGTTGGTAAGATAGCGGGAAAAGACAATCTGCCCCTCCTCATTGATCACCACCGCCTTGATGGTGGTGGAGCCGGCGTCGATACCGATATAGGCGCGGCCGGTGGCGTCCAGGACAGCACTCCCGGTCTCGCTCATCTCCTCCTTGCGGTGCCGGGCGGAAAAAGCCTCGTACTCTGCCGGGGAGGCAAAGAGCGGACGGCAGCTCAGATACTCCCCCGAGGACTTGTGGGAGGAAATCTTTTCGATCAGCTCGGAGAGGACAAACTCCTTCTCCTCTCCCGACAGGGCAGCGCCCAGCGCCACGAAGTAGAGGGAATCGTCAGGGGAGATTCCCTGAAGCCCCAGCGTCTTGTCAAAGGAACGGCGCAGCTCGGACAAAAAGGTCAGCGGCCCGCCCAGATAAACGACTTTGCCGGTAATCTCCCTTCCCTGCGCCAGCCCCGAGACCGTCTGATTGACCACGGCGGCAAAGATGCTGGCCGCAATATCCTCCTTTTGTGCCCCCTGATTGATCAGGGGCTGGATGTCGCTCTTGGCAAAAACACCGCAGCGGGAGGCGATGCTATAGATCTTGGTGTAACTCTTCG
>CAZGQH010000345.1:0-1902 GCA_964527575.1 uncultured Lachnospiraceae bacterium | reverse complement strand
GCAGGGTAGTCGCCCCCGCAGGTGGGGAGCAGCCCTGCCTTTTCGGCAAGAGCGGGAAGGATGTCCGAGCAGGTCCTGTGGGCGGGGTGGCAGTTGAGTTCGATCCCGTGCAGATATGACGTGTCGAGCAGATGGCAGCCCGGGCGGAGGGGATGCGCCTGGATGAGAAGGGCACCCTTTTCCTCGGCCAGTGCGAAAAGCTCCTCCTGACTTCTCTCACAGAGTCGGGGATACTTTCGCAGAAAATCCTCGTCGATTCCGTAGAGAAGGAGGTGGAGGGCGTCATTCACAGAAGAGAGGGAAACTTCGGCGCCGAGAAAGACCCGCAGACCGATGGCATCGCCGTAGTTTTTGGCGGCGTGATATTCCGCAAGGTAGGCCTCGATCCAGTCCTCGTAGGAGGATGAGCGGTAATAGGCCGTGAGGTAGTGGTTCGTCAGCACAATTCCGTCAAGACCGGCCGCGGCCGTCCGGTCAAGGATGGTCTTGTAATCGGCCAGACAGCAGGCGCTGATGCCGGAAGAATGGGCGTGCAGATCGATGAGCATGAAAATCTCCCTTCTTTCAGGATGCTTCATGGGCTATTATAAACGGCGGCCGCATGTTTTGTCAAGGGAGGTTTTCACGTTTCGTTGAATTTCGTATTTTCCTGTTCCCCTTGCTTTTGATCGGGATTTATGCTAAAATAATGTCGAAAAAAATGTTTGGCGATAACGAGGAAAGGAGCGATGTCGGTATGGCTTTTTACCGGGCCTTTTGTTTTTTCTTTCTCTACGCCTTTCTGGGTTGGACGGTAGAGGTGGTCTATGCCGCTGTGACAAGAGGGGAATTTGTCAATCGCGGCTTTCTGAACGGACCGGTCTGCCCGATTTACGGCATCGGAATGGTGGCGGTGATTGCGCTGCTGTCGCCGGTGAAGGATAAGCTCTTTCTTCTGATTCTTGCCTCGATTTTTCTCACCACCGCGCTGGAGCTTGTCACCGGTTTTCTGATGGAAAAGATTTTTCATCACCGCTGGTGGGATTATTCGAAGGAGCCCTTTAACCTCGGGGGCTATATCTGCCTCAAGTTTTCGCTTCTCTGGGGCTTTGCCTGCGCTTTTGTGGTAAGTCTTCTCCATCCTATGATCGAGAAGCTCGTGAATCTTATGCCGCTTCCGTTGGGGATCGTTCTGCTTTCGCTTTTCTCCCTTCTTCTTATCTGCGATCTCGTTCTGACACTCTTAAAGCTGATTCGCCTGGAGAGAGAGCTTCGCAGTCTTTATGAACTGGGTCAGCTTCTGCACGGCTTTTCCGACCGTTTGGGCGGCGGGCTGGCCAAGGGTACGCTTCGCATCACAGAGACCGGCCGACGGGTAAAGGGCGAGCTTGACGAAAAGGCCGAAGCTCTTCGGGAGCACTCTTCGGAAAAGTGGGAGGCGCTGAAAAAGCGCCGGGATCTGCTGGAGGAAAAGACCGAAAAGAGCTTTAAGCGTCTTCTGCGCGCCTTCCCGCAGCTGCGGTCGGTTCATTATCGGGAAGAACTCGACCGGATCCGGGAACGGCTCTCCCGGAAAAACGAAAAGACGCCAAAGGAAGAAAAGAAAATCGACGTTCCTGTGGACAAAGCCGAACTGCTCCCCGCGAGTACCGATGTTTTCCCGGAAAACAAAACCGAATTGTCCGATGGTTCGGAAGAGCCGAACGGCGGGGATAAGAAAGACGGCATATGAGGTTTTCCCTTTCTTTGCAAAACAGGGAAGGGAAAGCGGAATAAAGAAGGATTTGGCGTAAAACGCCCCTTGACAAGAACAGAAAGCTATGCTATACTTATAGGCAATATCGGTTATGCCGAACTTTTTGGAAGAAAGGAATTTATTTTAGAATCATGGACGACGGCGGTAGTTGCGATATACACAATACC
>CAZGQH010000344.1:0-1908 GCA_964527575.1 uncultured Lachnospiraceae bacterium | reverse complement strand
GCGATCTCTTACGAGGAAGCCGCCCGAACATGGTGCGATACGGAGGTTCTGATCAACACAACCCCCTGCGGCATGTATCCCGTGTTGGAGGCATCACCCATCGACCTGTCTCTCTTCCCCTCCCTGACCGGCCTTCTCGATGTAATCTACAATCCGCTCCGCACCCGGCTGGTGCTGGCAGCGAAAGAGCGGGGCATTCCCGCCGCCGGCGGTCTCTATATGCTGGTGGCACAGGCGGTCTTTGCGGCGGAGCATTTTCTTGGGAAACCGCTCGACCGGGAGGTCATCGAGACGATCTATCGGGAGCTTCTTTGCGAAAAGGAAAACATAGTCCTCGTCGGCATGCCGGGCTGCGGCAAGACCACCGTAGGAGGACTGCTCTCCGCGCGCATGAAGCGGCCGCTCCTCGATACGGATGAAGAAATCGTAAAAAAGCGGGGCATTTCGATTCCCGAAATCTTCACTTCCGAAGGGGAGTTCGGCTTTCGGGAGGAAGAAAGCGAAGTCATCCGCACGCTTGCGCCCCAAAGCGGCCTTGTGATCGCCACGGGAGGGGGCGCCATCCTGCGGAAAGAAAACTGGGAAGCGCTCAGGCAGAACGGCAGGCTCTATTTTCTCGACCGGCCGCTGAACGATCTTACGCCCACCGCCGACCGGCCGCTCTCCTCCGACCGGGAAGCGCTCAGGAAGCGCTATGAAGAGCGTTATCCCCTCTATCGGGCGGCCACCGATAGCCTTGTCCCGGTAAACGGGACGCCGGAATCGGCAGCGCAAGCCCTCGAAGAGGAACACCTGCGAAGGGAGAACTCCATCCAATGAAACTTCTTATTCTGAACGGCCCCAACTTAAACCTTCTCGGCATCCGGGAGCCCGCCGTCTACGGAAGGAAAACCTACGCCGATCTTGTCGCCGCCATCGAAGCCCACGCCGAAAAACGGGGCATTTCCGTGGAAATATTCCAATCGAATCACGAAGGGGTTCTGGTGGACAAAATTCAGGAGGCACTCGATGGGTTTGACGGCATCGTCATCAATCCGGCGGCCTACACCCACACCAGCGTGGCGCTGCTCGACGCCCTGAAGGCGGTCTCTCTTCCCACCGTGGAGGTTCACCTCTCCGCCGTGGAAAAGCGGGAGGCCTTCCGCCAGGTAAGCTATGTCCGGGAAGCCGCGCTGAAAACGATCACCGGAAAGGGCTTCGACGGCTATCTTGAGGCCATGGACTTTCTGATCGATCGGGCAGAGGGGAGAGGCTGACAAATGGATATCCGCATTACCCCCGCCTCAGCCGAAGGAACCCTCACCGCCCCGCCTTCCAAAAGCCTCTCCCACCGTCTGCTCATCGCCGGGGGACTTGCCGAGGGAGAGAGCGTCATCGAAAATCTTGCCTTTTCCGAGGATGTTCTCGCAACCATCGATTGCCTGACGGCGCTGGGAGCAACCTGCCGTTGCGAAGAGAGCAGCGTCCGCGTCAGAGGCCTTGGCGGCAGGATTTCATCCCCTGCCGCCCCCCTCTCCTGTCGGGAGTGCGGCAGCACCCTGCGTTTTTTCATTCCCATCGCCCTGCTATCGGAGGAAACCATCACTTTTACCGGTTCCGAGCGCCTTTTTGCCCGCCCGCTGGCCCCTTATGAAGCGATCGCCAAAGAGCGCGGCCTGCTCTACGAAAAAGCGGAGCGCAACCTGCAGGTGCGGGGCAGACTCTCCCCCGGCCGCTACCGCCTGCCGGGAGATGTAAGCAGTCAGTTTATCTCCGGTCTGCTCTTCGCCCTCCCGCTTTTGGAAGGCGACAGCAGAATCGAGCTGACCGGATCGGTGGAAAGCCGCTCCTATATCGAGCTGACGCGGGAGGCACTGGCCGCCTTTGGGGTAAACTCCTCCTGGGAAGATGAGAAAAGGCTCTTTGTCC
>CAZGQH010000343.1:0-1922 GCA_964527575.1 uncultured Lachnospiraceae bacterium | reverse complement strand
CCTTTCCCAGATGATTGCCTCCCGCTATGGAGCGGTGGCCATCGTGCGGGAGACCGGCGGTCTCTACGACACCATCAAGCCCTTCAACGGCGAGACGAAGGAGGGCAACGGCGTCACCTTCGTCACCTACAACGCCCACGACATGCTGGACGCCATTCGCCGGGCGCTGGCGTTCTACCGCAGCGGGGATTTCAAGGTGCTGCGGAAAAACGCCATGACTACCGATTTCTCCTGGGCGGCCTCGGCCGAGCGCTATCTCGCGATGTACCGGGAGGTAGAGGCGCTCTACTGAGCGCAGAGAGGGTGCGAAACTTTTTTGAAAAACATCCGTATGGAGAAGCTCCCGTTAAACGGGGGGACATCCGGAGAAGCCCCTGCCTTAGCAGGGGCTTCTCCGGGCGATAAGAGCGGTGTTTATGCCGATCTAAAAAAGCAAAACAGTTGCGGTTTGCTTTTTCAAATCGGGATAAAAGCGGCATATACTGATACGGTATCCCGAATCACGTTAAGGAAAGATGGAAAACGAAATGGAAAAAAACACACAGAACACATCGGCAGCCAAAAAGAGTGCGTCTGCCGCACAAAAAGGTGCGGCGAAAAAGAGCACCGAGAAATCCGCTGAAAATGCGGGGAAAAAGTCGCTGCTGTCGAAAAAATATCTGCGCGAAAGTCTTATTAACAAGCTTTCCCGCTATTACGGAACGGTTCCGGAAGAGGCCACGAAGGATCAGCTTTACAAGGCGCTTCTTCTCACCATTAAGGAGGTTCTCTCCCAGAAACGGACCGAGTTCAAGAAAAATGTCAACAACCAGGAGGGAAAAAAGGTCTATTACCTCTGTATGGAGTTTCTGATCGGCAAGTCGCTCCGCAATAACCTGATGAATCTCGGTATCGCCGACAAGTGCGGGGAGATCGTCTCGGAGTTCGGGGTATCCTTGGAGGATCTCTACGACTGCGAGCAGGATCCCGGTCTTGGCAACGGCGGTCTCGGCCGTCTTGCCGCCTGCTTCATGGACTCCCTCACCTCCCAGAACTATTCCGCCACCGGCTTCTCGATCCTCTACGAATACGGTCTCTTCAAGCAACGGATTATCGACGGGGATCAGATCGAGACCCCCGACAACTGGATGCCCTCCGGCGAGCCCTGGCTGGTGCCCCGCACCGACAAGACCTGCACAGTCCGCTTCGGCGGCCGCATTACCGAGGAGTGGAAGAACGGCCGCTGCGAAATCACCCATACCGACTATACCGAGGTGCAGGCGGTGCCCTACGACATCATGATCTCGGGCTATGACTGTGAGGCGGTGAACAGCCTGCGGCTCTGGAAGGCGCGGAATCTGAACACCAACTTCAACATGGCGCTCTTCTCCCAGGGGGACTATGTCAAGGCCATGGAGGAGAGCAACCGGGCGGAGATCATCTCCAAGGTGCTCTACCCCGCCGATGACCACGAGGGGGGCAAGCTGCTCCGCCTTTCGCAGCAGTATTTTCTGGTCTGCGCCTCGCTGCAGAGCATTATTGCCGATCATCTCAGAACCTACGGCACCCTCTCCAACTTTGCCGAGCGGGTGGCCATTCATATCAACGACACCCATCCGGCGCTGGTGGTGCCCGAGCTGATGCGGATTCTCATCGATACCTATTCCTACAGCTGGGAGAGCGCCTGGGATATTGTGACCCGTACCGTCTCTTATACCAACCACACCGTGATGCCCGAGGCACTGGAGACCTGGAACGAAGACCTCTTCCGTCTCCGTCTTCCCCGGCTCTATATGATCGTCTCGGAGATCAACCGCCGCTTCTGTGCCGACCTCTGGAACCGCTATCCCGGCGACTGGGGGCGGATCACCAACATGTCGATTATCTCCCACGGCAAGATCAAGATGGCCAATCTCTCGGTGGTGGGCTCCCACAAGGTGAAC
>CAZGQH010000342.1:0-1938 GCA_964527575.1 uncultured Lachnospiraceae bacterium | reverse complement strand
CCTCCATGCTGGCGGGGGCAAAATACCGCGGGGACTTCGAAGAACGGATGAAAAACCTTCTGGAAGAGGTGCGCCGCAACCCCGACATCATCCTCTTTATCGACGAAATCCACACCATCATCGGGGCAGGGGCGGCAGAAGGCGCCATCGACGCCGCCAACATCCTGAAGCCCGCCCTGGCCCGGGGCGAGATCAAGCTGATCGGCGCCACTACCTTGGCCGAATACCGCCGTTACATTGAAAAGGACGCGGCGCTGGAGCGGCGCTTTCAGGAGGTCAGCGTGGGGGAACCCTCCGAGGAGGAGGCCTTAGCCATCCTCCGCGGCATCGCACCCCGCTACGAGGCCCACCACAAGCTCACCATCAAACCGGAGGCCTTAGAGGCGGCGGTGAAGCTCTCCGCCCGCTATCTGAACGAAAAATTCCTGCCCGATAAAGCCATCGATCTCATCGACGAGGCCGCCTCCCATGCCCGCATTGTGGCCTTCACGATGCCCCCCGCCCTGACCGCGCTGGAGCAGAGAATCGCCGGACTTTCGGAGGAGAAGGAGGAGGCCATCCGCACCCAGCGCTTCGAGCTGGCCGCCGGACTGCGGGATGAGGAGACCCTTCTCTCGGAAGAATACGAAAAGAAGCGGGAGGAATGGCTGGCCGCCTCGGAGGGGGCGGGGCTTGTCATCACCGCCGACGACATCGGCGAGATGGTTTCCCGCAAAACCGGCATCCCCCTGCGCCGCCTCACCGACGGGGAGGGGGAAAAGCTGAAACGGCTGGAGGAGGATCTTCACCGGCGGGTGATCGGACAGGAGGAAGCGGTCTCGGCCATCGCCCGCTCGATCCGAAGAGCCCGCACCGGACTCAAGGATCCCCGCCGCCCGGTGGGAAGCTTTATCTTTCTCGGTCCCACCGGCGTGGGAAAAACCGAGCTCTCGAAAGCGCTTGCTGAGATTCTTTACGGCAGCGAAGAGGCCATGATCCGGCTGGATATGTCGGAATACATGGAAAAGCACTCGGTTTCTAAGCTGATCGGCTCCCCTCCGGGCTATGTAGGCTACGAGGATGCGGGACAGCTCACCGAAAAGATCCGCCGGCGCCCCTATACGGTGCTACTCTTTGACGAGATCGAAAAAGCGCACCCCGATATCTTCAACCTGCTTTTGCAGATTTTGGAGGACGGACGGCTCACCGATTCCCAGGGACGGACGGTGGACTTCGCCAATACCGTCATCATTCTGACCTCCAACGCCGGAGCGGAAATTCTCGGGAACGCCCGCCGGCTGGGCTTCTCCCCGGTGGGAGAGGATCCCTCCGGTCCCGATCCCCGGGAAGGGGAGGTAAAAAAGAGGCTCCGGGAGACCTTCCGCCCGGAATTTCTCAACCGGATCGACGAGATCATTCTCTTCAAACCTCTGGGGAAGGAGGAGATCGACAAAATCGCCGCCCTTCTTCTCCTTGCGCTGAAAAAACGCCTTCTTGCTCTGGGAATCGATGCGGATTTTGACGAAAGCGTCCGAGCTCTTCTTACAGAGAACAGCGATACCGACCGCTACGGCGCCCGCCCCCTGCGGCGGGCGCTGGAGCGGCGGGTGGAGGACGCGATCTCCGAAGCGCTTCTCTCCGGGGAGCTCTCGGAAGGCGACCGAGTCCTCTTCCGCGCCGAATCCGGCGTGCTTCTTTGGGATAAGCCCGAGAAGCAGAACTGAAAAGTCCGCATGATGCGCACTTTCTTTATCAAAAAAGCAAGAGGATTTTGAAAAGGGCTTGATAAATCAGCAAAAATAGAGTATAATGACGGCATCCAGAGAAAAATCCGGAAAGGGAATTGGACATTTATGAAACGAGTATTTGCTGCCGCCTTTCTTCTTATGCTGATCCTGATTGCTGCCGTCTCCTGCAAGGAGGAGGACCCCAACAAGCCCGATGACAGTCTGCGGGTCT
>CAZGQH010000341.1:0-1939 GCA_964527575.1 uncultured Lachnospiraceae bacterium | reverse complement strand
GTCTGGTCGAGCGGCTCTCCCAGCGGAAAGGTCCGGCTCTCCTCTCCTTTCGCGGCCGAGCTTGCCCGCTTTGAAAACCCACTGGCCGTCGCCCGGGCCGCCGAGGCCCGCTGCATCCGTCTCTTCAGCTTCTTCGAAGCAGACGACAAAGACGCGGAGGAGGTCATCGGGCGCCTTGCCGCCTTTACCGAAGCCGCTCGGGACTTTGGCATAACCCTCTGCCACGAGAACGAAAAAGGCATCTTCGGGGACAGCGCACCCCGCTGTCAAAAGCTGCTGCAGGCGATTCCTTCCCTGCGGGCGGTCTTCGACCCGGCCAACTTCATTCAGTGCGGCCAGGATACAGAAGAAGCCTGGGAGCTTCTCGCCGACCGGGTTTTCTATCTCCACATCAAGGACGCTCTGCCCGACGGGACCGTGGTGCCGGCAGGCAGGGGAATCGGGGAACTGCGCTCTATTCTGAAGGACTTTCTCGCCCGAGGTGGCCGGGTCGCCTCGCTGGAGCCTCATCTGCATGCCTTTACCGGCCTTTCCGCCCTCTCGGGAGAGGATGCGGAACGCATCCTCGGCAGCCGCGCCTTTGCAACCGCCAGAGAAGCCTTCGACTATGCGGTAAAGTCCCTGCGGGAACTGACCGAAACATGGTAATAGAAAAAAACACGGATAAGGGTTTGTTCCATAGGGAAAAAGCGTAGAATCATTTTTTCGGAATGCGCTCTGAAAGCGAGCCAAAAAAACAGGATTTGAAGTCATTTCAAATCCTGTTTTTTTGTTTATAATATTTCTTCACGATACAGCGGCTTGGCAGATCGCTTTTTCTTTTCCCCTGCTTCCAAGACAATATACTTACGGTAAATCACTTCACAAACTCAATATGGATATTGCCGTTGTTGCAGTCTGCGGAGAACGATTTTTCGCCGTCTTCTTTATATGTGGGCAAATTGCATTCGCCTTTCTTTATCCTGCACGATATAGAAAAATCGTCCCAACCGCCCACGACAGAACCCGAAATGTTCCCGTTCTTGGCCGTCAGGTCAATATTCTTGCCCACATCGACGCGGTCACAGACAATATTGCCGCCGTTTACATCAAGATTTACATGTTCGGTCAAGGATAACGACGATATGGTAATATTTCCATTGGTCGTTGCAGCCGATAAACCAATCATCCTGTCACCCGGTATCCGGATCTTAATTTTACGGTACTCCGTTTTCGGTTTTGAACCGAAAAAATCGCTCCATTCTTTATTAACCGACAAAGCGACAGTCAATTGGTTATCATCCGAAACCGACATCGAAAGCTGCTCTTTCTCGCTGTCAAAATAGTCGATGTGGATTTGGTCATCTTCCGACGCGCAAATTTCCAATTCTCTGTCAATCACCTGAATGACGATATTTTCGATTATGCTGTCCCCGGACTGATAGGACGACTCTGTAAAAGTGTCCTCATTTGAACATCCGGTAAGCACAAGCGCCATTACCCCGACAAAGGCCAATAATAATGCGGTTAATTTTTTCATAGTATGTACCTCCTGAATTCTTCTTGACATCTCTTATTTTGGATGCTATGATGATTATAAACCTTTGTGTAACACAAAAGTCAAGGGGAGTTTACGAAATCATGAAAAAATTTTTCTCGATCAGTGAAACCGCGAAAATAGTGGATATGACCCCGGAAACCTTGCGGCATTATGACAGAATCGAGTTGGTCAAGCCCTGTAGAACCGACAAATGGACGGGATACCGTTATTATTCCCAGCAGGAAATCGTTCGGCTTAATACAATAAAGGCTCTGCGCTGTATGGATTTATCCTTGTCGGAAATCAAGAAAATTTTGGCCTACGATGATTTTCAAAAAATCATAACCGCTTTGAAACAGGCTGAAAAGAAAGCGGATGAAAAACTCAGGGAAATAACCTGTGCTAAGGCCAAAATTCAGC
>CAZGQH010000340.1:0-1984 GCA_964527575.1 uncultured Lachnospiraceae bacterium | reverse complement strand
ACCACCTTGCAGTACTCGTCCAGATAATCGAACTGACCCACCCAGTCGGAGCCTACCGTAAAGATGTCCACCCCGTATTTTCGGATGTCGTCGATTTTCTGCCCTTCGTACTCCTCCACAATCACTTCATCCGCAATGCCGGCGGCCTTCACGGCCTCAATCCGCTCCATCAGGGACTGCTGCACATTGATCTTGCCCCGTTTTTTGTCAAAATCGTCGGCCGTAACTCCTACGATCAGATAATCGCCCAACGCCTTGGCGCGCTCCAGCAGGCGAATATGGCCATAATGAAGAAGATCAAAGGTGCCGTATGTAATTACCTTAACCATACCCTTCTCCTCAAATCAGTCCGCGCCGGGAAAGATCCCGGAACGCGTCAAGCAGCCGGTCATAATCCGACGGTGTCAGAGCACCGATATGACCGACCCGGAAAATGCGATCCTTCCACTCTCCCCCATTCGGGCAGACCCAGATGCCATACTCGTCCTTCAGGATTTCAAAAATCCGATAGGCCCCGCCATTGACGGGAGAAAGTGGCGTGACGGCATTCGAGAGCGAAGAGGAAGAAATCTTAAAGGGTAGATCCCGGATTTTCTCCCGGAAATAGGCGGCAAGATCCGCCACCCGTGCGATCTCCTTCTCCGGACCGCCTGCCGCATCGATATCCTTCAACCGCCGGTTCATCTGACGGATAAGCCCCACCGCCGGCGTGAAAGGAGTCTGTCCCCGCTCGCCGTCCTTCAAAGCGGCGCGCAGATCGAAATAGAGACAGTGCGGATCGTTTTTCAGAATTCGCTCAATCCCACGGGGAGAGAGCGCCAACAGCGAAGCTCCGGGCGGACAGGCCAACGCTTTTTGCGAACCGGTGATCATCACATCCACATCCAGGTCTTTCATGGAAAAGGGATCCGCTAAAAAGGAACTGATGGCATCCACGATCAGAAAGAGCCGGTTCTTACGGCAAAAGGCGGAGATCTTATCCATATCGTACAAAACACCGGTAGAGGTCTCGTGCATGTTGACCAAAAAAGCGGTATAGCCTTTTCCGGAAAGATCCGCAAGATCTTCTTCAGCCAGCGCTTGTCCCGGCGCCAGACAAATTTCGGTAAAGGGAATCTTATGAATCGTCAGAAGCGTTACAAAGCGCTGACCAAAACTCCCTCCGTTCACCACGATCACCCGATCCCCCTCGGTCAGGGTGTTGATCACCGCCGCCTCCATGGCAGCCGTGCCGGAACCGGTCAAAAATACCGCCCTTGCGCCCTCCGGCGCCCCTGCAAACCGCAGAAACAGCTCCTCACTCTCCCTGACAACCTGCGAAAACTCCGCCGTTCGGAAATAAGGAACCTCTTCGCTCCCCAGCTCCCGGATCGCTTCGGCCATCTGCACCGGGCCGACCGCAAAATTCAGCATCTTCATTCCTCCCTCTTTCCCTGCCCTGTTCCGGCAATCAATCCCGGAAATAGAGGTCACGGGTATAAACCTTGTCCATCACATCCCGAATGTCGTCGTGATACCGGTTTGCAATAATCACATCGCAGACCTCCTTGAACTCGTCAAGGTCTCGGATAACACGGCTGTTGTAAAAGCTCTCCTCCTTCATGGTGGGCTCGTAGATTACCACTTCGATTCCCTTGGCCTTGATCCGCTTCATCACCCCCTGAATCGAGGACTGGCGGAAGTTGTCGCTGCCCGCCTTCATCGTCAGACGGTAGACCCCCACCACCTTGGGATGGCGGGCGATGATCTGATCGGCGATAAAATCCTTGCGGGTACTGTTGGCCGCCACGATGGCCGAGATGATATTCTGAGGCACATCGTTGTAGTTGGCCAACAGCTGCTTGGTGTCCTTGGGCAGACAGTAGCCGCCGTAACCGAAGGAAGGATTGTTGTAAAAGTTTCCGATGCGGGGATCAAGTCCCACGCCTTCAATGCTCGATTTGCTGTCAAGGCCACGCACGGCGGCGTAGGTGTCCAGCTCGTT
>CAZGQH010000339.1:0-1987 GCA_964527575.1 uncultured Lachnospiraceae bacterium | reverse complement strand
CCATGCTCTTCTCCTTGGAGCAGTAGAAACCGGTGCACTCGAGAACCACGTCTACGCCGATCTCACCCCAGGGGAGGTTGGCAGCGTCCTTCTCTGCATAGATTTTAATGGTCTTGCCGTTCACGGTGATGGAATCCTCACCGGCCACAACGGTGTCGGCCAGAGCGTAGCGACCCTGAGCAGAGTCATACTTGAGAAGGTGAGCAAGCATCGCAGGGCTGGTCAGGTCGTTGATGGCGACCACTTCATAGCCCTCAGCGCCGAACATCTGTCTGAATGCGAGACGTCCGATTCTTCCGAAACCGTTAATTGCAACTTTTACTGACATTTTGGTAAATCCTCCAGAAAATATATTTTGAGTTTTCCTCTATTGCATCCGTATTATTCTACCCTAAAACTTTCCAACATTCAAGAGCTTTTCCGATTTATTTTTAAAAATTTTTATTTTTTTTACAAATCATTCACGCACCCTGTGACTTCTCTCTTCTGAAAAAACGAAATAAGAGCATACAGGGATAGAAAGGAACCGCTATGACCGAAAGTCTCTTTTTGGATCTCTTTGACGAGCTGGTCAATCCCATCCTGCTCTGTGAAAAAAACGGCGTTGTCTTCTTCAAAAACAAGGCCGCCGTCCGGGAGCTTCCCCGCCCCAAGACCGGCGCAAGCCTTCTTCCCTGCCTCTCGAGCAGCGACCGGCTGCGCTTTTTGCCCGGAGAAAAGACGGCAGACGACCTCTTCCCGGCCTTTCTTGAACTCACCGACCGGGGTGAGCGATGCCGTGCCTTTGCCGATACGATTCGCTACAACGGCCGGACGGCAGTTCTTCTGATCTCATCACCCCTCTTTCTCTGTGAGCTTTCCCTTCCGATCTACCGGCGCGAAGGAGCACTCCTCAAAAAGCAGTTTTCCTCCGACGAACTGCTCTCCCGTCTCGAAGCCCTCGCAGAATCCGATAGGCTCGTGTCTGCCAGCCGTCGCTATTCCCTTCACCGGGAGATGACCGCTCTCTTCTACCGGCTGATCCACACCACGCTGCAGAATGTCGCCGCCGACCGGGAGCAGCTCTATTTCCGGCTGGACAAAACGGTCTCTGCCCTTTCCTATGCCTGCGACAGCGTCTTCGGCCGTTTTGGGCGGGAGGTACTCTTCGAAGCAGATACAGCCGACCTTTCACTCTACTTTATCGAGTTCCGCCCCTTTCTCCTGCTTGTCTCGCTGCTGATTCTCTGGGCGGCCGAGCTCACCGAGGCGGCTGTCACCATCCGGCTTGTCCGAAGAAATGAGGATCAGATCGATCTTCTACTGTCGGTGACCGCCGACCGGACAGGAAATACCGACTCCGTCGACTCTTCCGGCCGGTTCGGCACACTCCTTCTCCCCGGACGGACACTCGATCTCTTCTTTTTCGAAAAGCTTCTATCCGGCGGGCGCTATGCCTTTGCCGCCTCTTCGAAGCAGGAGGAGAACGGCGCACTGACTCTCTCCCTTTCGGCCCCGATCTATCCGGCACGCCGTCTGCGGGAGAAGGAAGAACTCATTCTCGAAGAGATCCTCTCCGCCATCGACCGCCGCCTTGCAGAACTGCTTTCGGAGGGCAAGTCCGATTCGCTATAAGAGAAAAACACCGGCGAAACAGTGCACCAAGGAATTTCATAGACCGAGGGCGTTTCTGTCGGCCAATGCGGCAAAACAACACCCCGTCCATTCGAGAAACGCAAAGATGCACCACACGCAGCCCGATTCCAATAACCGAATTGGGCTGCGTTTTCCTTGCATAGCAGAGCCGTTATAAAAAAGCGATTGGGCCCTCATTTTAGAAATTATTTATTTCCGTAATCAAATTTTTCAACGTTTCAACCCAATCAAAAACGCCGCCGTCGGTTTTTCCCGTGCGTAAAATAACCATTTGATTGGCAGGCGATATATATAAAATCTGGTCGGATTTGCCCCATGCGATAATATCATAACCCGATTGCGCCGACGGGGT
>CAZGQH010000338.1:0-2002 GCA_964527575.1 uncultured Lachnospiraceae bacterium | reverse complement strand
GGCGTCGGGCAGGATATCGTCTAAGGTCTCCCCGGCGGAAAGTCTTCCCTTCAGCTTATCGGTGACGGCGCGCAGCTCCTCGTCGGTCATGGCCTTGTAGGTGTCGGCCAGCGCCTCGATTTTATTGACAGTCGGCTTGATGCGCTTGATCTCGCGCTCGCTGTAGGTGCCGAAAATCTTGGTAATAAGTCCCATGGATGCTTCCTCGCTTCTTCGTAATCGTTCCGAATAACGGATATTGAATCGACATAAGAGAGACTCCGCCCCGGCAGAGCCTCCTCTCTCGCTGCTGTCTTGGATAAAAAACAATAATTCATGTTATTATACACCAAAATGCCCGCAAATGCAATCCCGTAGATGTGAATTCCCTGCCGTTTGTCCCCGAAAGGAAGAAAATTTTTTGTAAAGTCCCGGTTTGCCTTACCGAGTCCCGATTTTTTCCGAAACCGTTTCGCAATAATACTGCAAAAACAAAAAATCTTCTCTTATTCCGTAACATTTCGTAAAGAGCGTAAGTACTTTTACCGTTTTCGTGCTCTCACGAAAACGGTTTCTCTGGGCAGTGCCGCATATCGTTCTGTCGATAACAGACGCGGAGGGAGAGCGATCGGGTTTTATCATCCCTTTTCACACAAAGAGACCGGAGCTGGCGATGCCGGCTCCGGTCTCTTTGTCATGTTTTTCGATAGGGTGTAGAAGCAGGAATTTTCGGCATATCAGACTGCCGCTCAGCCCTCTTCCCGGGTCAGCCAGCCTTCGGGAAGGGCGGTAAGGGGTTCCGGGAAGCTCATGCTCCTTCCGATCTCGGCGAAGGCCTCGGCCAGATTCTCGTCCAGACAGCCGTTTTCGTCGGGGGAAAGGTTGAGCATAAAGTTGATGTTGCTCTTATAGTACCCGGCGGCCTTTTTCAGCGCCCATTCGGCGCTTTTGGGCGCCTTCGTCCCATCCCCGTCCCGGTGGAACCAGGCATCGGTAAGCTTGTTGCAGGAGACCCCGGGCCCGGAAAAACCGCCCTTCGCCTCCTGTCCGGCGGCATTTTCATAGAAGACGATGTCGGTCCCCGCCAGCGAATCGGAGCAGCCGATGTTGAGCAGCAGGCAGTCGGGCTGCAGGCGCTTGACACGCCCATCCAGCTTTTCAAAGCGCAGATCCCGATAGGAAGGGCCGCCCCAAGGGGCGTTCCAGCCATCCACCATCAGAAAGGGGATCTTGCCGTAGTTTGTGAGAAGCTCGGTGACCTGCTTCTCGACAAAAGCGTACTCCGCCTCTCCAAAAGGATACCCCCGGCGGATACCTTCGGTCAAGTCGAGGATCGAGAAGTAAAGCCCCGCCTCGATTCCGACCTTCCGGAAGGAATCGAAGTATTTTGCCACCACATCGGTCTTCACCGTGGCGTTTTTGACCGAGTGGCCGGTGGCCTCGGTGGGCCAGAGGCAGAACCCCTCATGGTGCTTGGTGGTCAGCGCGGCAAAACGGCAGCCGGCGCTCTTCGCCGCCTTCGCCCAGCTGTCGGTATCGATGACAGCCGGCGCCCAGTCCTTCTCGTCGAAGGGATAACGGCGGGGTTCGCCGCCGTTCTCGCAGCCGAACTCCCAGTCCTCGATCTCCGCATTGCGGGGAAACTGCACGCTGGCGCTGTTATAATGAATGAAGGTACCGAAGCGCAGGTTGATAAAGCGAAGCTGATTTTTCTGAAGTTCTGTCATGTCAGTTGTCTTTTCCTTTCGGGTCAGGACTTGCGCTTTTTGACAAGCACTACCGTAACGACGGCTGCCGCAGCCAGTACCAGAACGCCGCCCACAATGCCGAGAATCAGGCCGAGCTTTCCGCCCTTCTCCTTCGGCTCGGAAGAGCCCTCACTGCCGGGAGCTTCGGTGCCGGGCGTCGCATCGGTCGTGTCGGGCGCTTCGGTCGAATCCGGCGTCTCCGGGTCAACCGGCTTTTCGGTACTGCCGGGGGTCTCGGGATCTTTCGGGTCTTCAGGATCCTTCGGATCCTCGGG
>CAZGQH010000337.1:0-2008 GCA_964527575.1 uncultured Lachnospiraceae bacterium | reverse complement strand
GGTTGCTTTCAGCATATCGGCCATTTCCTCGGCCTCATAGGGGCATACACCCGAGAGCTGAACCGAACGGTAGCCGATATCCGCTACCTTTTTCAAGGATTCGAAGAGGTCGGGCAGACTGCGGCAGTGGTCGCGCAGGGTGTACATCTGGGCGCCGATTTGCATGGGATCCTCTTTCTCCGAGTGGGCGGCATTTATAAAAGGAAAGACGCCGTCAACTCCGTTTTTCTTTTATGATAGCAGAGGAAACCTTTTCTGTCAAGAAGAAAGCGGGGAGAAAGAGGAAAGAAAAGCGATCGAAAAAGCACTTGGGAAGAACCCTGTCTTTTGCTGAAGAATTTTGGAAGGGATGGCTTGACCTTCCGAAACCGTCAAAAACTTTCTATCAGTTTTAACAGTGTGTTCATGCTTTTTGAGACCGTTCCGTTATATAATGGAGTAACACCATTTCGGTGAGATAGCGAGAGGAGGGAGAGCATGAATCACACTACTATGAAATGGATCATCATTGCACTGCTTTTGGTGATCATTGTTCTTCTGTCGTTCTGTCTCTATCTCGATGTGGATTTTTCGGTTCTGGGTCCTGCGTGGGGTATGACCGAATCTTCGGCTGAAGAATCCCAAAACAAACCGCCTTCCACGGAGCTCCCACCGGTTACATCATCACTTCCGCCGGTTTCGTCGACCCTTTCACCGGTCACGGACCCGCCGGTCACCACACCCGCTCCGGTGACGACGCCCCAGCCTGTCACAACCCCGGATCCCCCTCCTACTACCGAGCCGCCGGTGACTACCGTCGTGCCCGATACCACCCCTCCGCCTCCTCCGGAGACGACCGAGCGACCGATTGACCCGGATGCGCCCCTGATCTGCATCGATCCCGGCCACGGCTTTGAGGATCCCGGCGCCGGCCGTCCGCTGAACGGTCAGATGGTTTATGAGGATAAGATCAATCTGGCGATCTCCTTCAAGCTGAAGGAGGTTCTTGAAGAGATGGGTTATCGGGTGGTGATGACGCACGACGGGGTAAACCGGCCGGAGGCTTATCTGGGCACCACTTCTCCCTACTACAATGTTACCAAACGCTGTCACTGGATTATGGATCAGGAAGACAAAATCGATCTGGTGATTTCGCTGCACTGCAATACCTATTCTACCTCGGAGCCAAGCGGTTCCCGCTACTACATACTTCCCACTTCCGACCCCGGTTACAACAAGCTCTCTTATAACCTGATGGTGAATGTTATGAGGGCAGTTCAGAACGCTTTCTCGCTTCCAAAGGAGCCGGGTTGGGGACGGCAGGACCTCGGTCTTTTAAAGAACGGACTGCCCTCGATTCTGGTGGAGTGCGGTTTTCTGTCGAATCCCACCGACCTTGCCAATTTAGTGGATGATGCCTGGCAGACAAAATTTGCCAAGGCTTTGGCGGACGGGATCGACACCTACTGCGGCAGTTATCTGAAATAAAAAAAGCTCTTTTTCCAAAAGGAAAAAGAGCTTTTTTTGCTGCTGTCCGGGAAATGGAGCTTCAGAACTGTTTTTTCATCCGTTCCAAAGCGCCTTTTTCCAATCGGGAAACCTGTGCCTGGGAGATGCCGATCTCGGCAGCGATCTCCATCTGGGTCTTGCCCTTGAAAAAACGCATGTCAATGATCTTTCTCTCCCGTTCGCTCAGGCGCTTCAGGGCCTCGCTCAGAGAAATATCCTCAAGCAGGGCATCGTCGCAGCAGGAAAGGTCACTCAGCTGATCCATAATATAGATGGCATCTCCCGAGGAGCTGTCGGAGTAGACCGGCTCAAAGAGGGAGATCGGCTCTACGATGGCTTCCAATGCCTCGGCGATTTCTTCCGGTGTGCGGTGATCGCCCTGCTTCTCCAGCTCGGCGGCGATCTGTTCGATGGTGGGCTCCGAGGCCATGGTACGGGTCAGCCGGTCCCGTGCCTGTAAAGCCTTGTAGGCGGTGTCCCGCATGGAGCGGGACACCCGGATGGCGTTGTTGTCCCGCAG
>CAZGQH010000336.1:0-2012 GCA_964527575.1 uncultured Lachnospiraceae bacterium | reverse complement strand
CAAGCACAACAACTGGTCGCTGAGCACCAACACCGGGGAGAATCTCTTTAAGCCCGGCAACGACCCCTATAACAACACCCAGTTTCTGCTCTTTCTGGCAGCAGTAATCAAGGCGGTAGACGAATATCAGGATCTCCTCCGCATCTCGGTGGCTTCGGCCTCCAACGACCACCGGCTGGGCGCCGCCGAGGCGCCCCCCGCCATCGTCTCGATCTATCTCGGAGACGAGATGGCAGGAGTCCTCGACGCCATTGCCGCCGGCCGCCGGTACAATCCTCACGACCGGGAGCGCATGGAGGTGGGCGTCGGCTCGGTGCCCGATTTCGCCAAGGACACCTCCGACCGGAACCGCACCTCCCCCTTTGCCTTCACCGGTAACAAGTTTGAGTTCCGCATGCTCGGCTCCTCCCAGTCGATCGCCGATCCCAATATGGTGCTGAACACCATCATGGCCGATTCCCTCTCGGAGTTTGCCGACCGCCTCGCCCGCACCCACAAGGATCGGGAGGCACTGGCACGGAAAATCATCCGGGAGACCCTGAAAAAACACGGACGCATTATCTTCAACGGCAACAACTATTCCGAGGAATGGGTCAGCGAGGCCGAGGCGCGGGGACTCTGCCACTATAGGACGGCCGCCGACGCCATCCCCCACTTCGCCGACCCGAAGAACCTCGCCCTCTTCGAAAAGCATAAGATCTTTTCGGAATGTGAGGTGCGCTCCCGCACCGAGATCATGCTGGAAAATTACTTCAAGGTCATCAAAATCGAGGCGCAGACCATGCTCTCCATGGCGCGCTGCGAAATCCTGCCTGCCGTCTACCGCTATGAGAGCAAGCTCTGTAAGCTGATCGCCGAAAAGAGCGCTGCCGGCCTTCCCGAGGGACACGAAAAAAAGAACGCCTGCCGGGTCGCCACCGGCGCCGACGAGCTTTACAATGCCCTCAGCGTGCTCGACACCGCCATCGCCGGCTCGGACGCCCCCCGCAATGCCCAGGACGCCGCTTTCTATATGCGGGATTTTGTTCTTCCCGCCATGCGGGATGTACGGGCACTGGCCGACGCGCTGGAGATCAACACCGGCAAAGAGGATTGGCCCTTCCCCACCTACGGCGATATTATTCTTCACTGAAATACAAATAGCCTTCCGACCGCGCATCAGCAGCCGGAAGGCTATTTTTCTTGACAGAGGATCTATGCGGCTTCTCCGTCAAAAGGATAGACTAACCCCTCAATCATACAAAAGAGATCCTCCAGAGAAGGAGCTACCATATGATACAACCGACCGTCGTAGATCCAGGAGGCCTGATACGTCTGCCTTTCCGGTGCTGACCAGAGGAAATATTGCATCCCATTGTAGACAAACGGAGTAAAAAGCTGATAATCAATATCATCCTCATCCGATACGGCAAAGACATAACGGGAGTCGGAATACACAAAATGTACCTGATCGAACGCCCCGCGTTTAAACGACCAAATCTTTTTCAGACCACCGTCTGAGGGATAGACCGAAGGATAGACATATTCCCCACTGTCTGCCTGAAGCCAGTCTTCCACACAGGAATAGACAGCGTCCACCCGGCACCTGTAAACCGACAGAATTCCATCCTCATAGACTTCCCCGACCTCAAGCCTTTTGGATATATCGAAACCATCCTCCAGCTTCGTCAAGGTGGCCGCCACGCATAGTCCCGCCCCCAAGGCGATCAGAAGCCCGATCAGAAGAGCCGCTGTCAGTCGGCGGCCCCACTGACCGTGCCCGGCCGACAGGGACGGCGATAGGGCCCCCTCTTCCGAAGCAGGAAGCCGTCTGGCATGAACCGTTCCCTTCCCAGAATGCCCAGCCTGTTGAGCGGACTCGGCCGAAGGCCGATCCAACAGCCTTCGCATAAACCGGCGATGCCGACCCGAGGCGGAAAAATCCGTTGTCTGCCGCATGGCGGCATCAAACCGTTCCTGACAAGCCTGCCGGAGCGCCCGGACAAACAGCTTTTCGTTTTCACTTCCGGTCA
>CAZGQH010000335.1:0-2016 GCA_964527575.1 uncultured Lachnospiraceae bacterium | reverse complement strand
ATCGTTTACCCGGGCCGCCAGACTTTCGGCATTGGTGGTACCGAGAGAGGTTTCGGGCGTGGGGCGGGAGAGACGAACCTCAAAATTGGGGTTCTTTTGTAAAAGGTCGGCGGTCAGGATCCCGATCTCGTATGTGAGGTCCTGCTCCCGCAGGCCGTTTCCCTCGGCGCCGGCGTTGGGATTCTGGGGATTGTGTCCCTGATCAATGTATATTTTAATCGGCATGTTTGCTTTTGTCCTTTCTCATGGTGGGTCGGGGCCCGGAGCGGGCGCCCTTATCATCTTATGAAAGAGAAAAAAATTTGTACTATCCGAAAGATTACTTTATGGAATTCAATATCCGCAAACTCTTGAGCCGGGTTCGCCGCGCGGTGGACGATTACGGCATGATCTCCCCCGGTGACAAAATCGCCGTGGGTGTGTCGGGGGGAAAGGACTCCCTGGCGCTTCTCTGTTCTCTGGTGGCACTGCGCCGCTTCTATCCGATCCCCTTTGAGGTGGCGGCGGTGACGCTGGATATGGGCTTTTCCGATCTTGTCGGAAAGGTCGATTTTGCAGACAGAGCCTTTTCTGACAAAATAGAAAAAAGCGATCTCTCCGCCTTAGCGGGCTTTTATGAGGAATTGGGTGTGGAGTATCGCATCGAGCGAACCAATCTGGCCGATATTATTTTCCGTATCCGCAAGGAGCCCAATCCCTGCGCGCTCTGCGCCAAGATGCGGCGGGGAATGCTCCACGATATTTCCAAGGAAATGGGCTGCAATAAGATTGCGCTGGGGCATCATTACGACGATGTGCTCGAGACCTTCATGATGAACCTCTGCAATGAGGGACGGCTGGGTACCTTCTCGCCGGTGACCTACCTTGACCGGAAGGATATCACGGTTATCCGTCCTTTCGTCCTCACCAAGGAGAGTGAGATTGCGGCTTTTGTCGCTGCCAATGCCATCCCCGTGATTCCCAGCGCCTGTCCCGAGGACAAGCACACCGATCGGGAGTGGTATAAGGGATTGCTGGATGAGCTATCCAAAGAGAAGGAAGGGCTTCGCCACCGGATCTTCGGCGCGATCGTCAAGGCCGACCTGTCGGGCTACGGCGTGAAGAATCCCCATGTTCCCCGGAGGAAAAAGCGGGAGGGGGCTCTCCCTGAAGCAGAATCAGACCGGGAAGAGACTGCCGCTGAGAAGGGCGGGAAGGGCACCGAACCTGTCTGAATCGGCCGCAGCGGAAGAGCGGGGACAGGGATCGGAAATCGGGATTCGGACGTATGCGAAAAGGGAACCGGCGTTCCTTCCGATCCGGTACGGGTGAGAAAAGAGAGCCTGACTGAGACGATTCAAAAGAGAAAAGAGCGAACCCCGGTTTTCACCGGGGCTCGCTCTTTTCTCTTTTGACAAAACACCAAACAAAGGGGCTTTTATGTGATCGTTTTATACGTTGTTTGCGTTGGGATACCCGGGGATTGCTCTCCGAGAATCTGTCCGTGGATCAGTCCACAATAAACTTGCGAAAATCGCAGTAGTAATCGTTCTCGGTGAGGAGAACCAGGTCGTTCCACTGCATTTTCTTAGCGAGGATAACGCCGAGCAAGCTCTTGGCATTGATGCAGAAATCTTCACGGCAACGGAGCATGACCTTGCCCTTGCATTTTCCGGCAATGCTGACGAATTCCCGGATGTCCGAGGCGGTAACCAGCTCGATCTTGTGTCTGTACAAAGTAGAAGTGTTGTTTGCGTTCATTCTTCATCCCTCCTTTTTGATTTCGACAGCATTATAGCACGCGAAAACCCGCTTGTCAAGCGGGTTTTTGAAGATTTTTCCGATTCTGCGTATTGTGGTAAATGTACAAATTTTAATATGAAATTTTGTGCAACATTCACATATAAGAACAGGAAAAAGTCCTGGAATAAACGGTGTGGGGAGGGAAGGAAAGTTCGGGTGTCTCCGGCGGCGGAGCGGGTGTGGGAGGTTTTCTTTATTGGGGAAGGGCATTCACGAAAGGATCGGCCCATCGGC
>CAZGQH010000334.1:0-2033 GCA_964527575.1 uncultured Lachnospiraceae bacterium | reverse complement strand
GGTTCACCCTGCCCGTCACGATGAAATCGACCGTTATGTCATTCGACAAGCTTTTTCACAATCGGTTCGGTATATTTTCTGTCAGAAATATCGTAGGAATGGGAAATCATGTTCAGAATTTCCCGATCCGCTTCGGTTTTCTCCTTTTTGGCAGAAACCATTTTCTGAAATGTTTTGATCATCATTCTGGAGCCCATCGGCATCTTTTCGTAGTTGAATCCGCCGGGACAGTAAAATACAGAAACCTTTTCCCGCTCCGCTTCGCTGAAATTGCTGCGCAGAAAAGCTGCAATTTCGGGACTTTCGGCAGGACTGCCGCCCGTACAGAAAACAGCCAACCTTTTGCCCGACCATTTCTCCATATGGGATTTGAACCATGCTATTTTACGGATTCTGCCTGCACAGGCCCAGCTCCCGAACACAATCGTATCATAGGAATCAAGATTTCGTTTTTTCGCAATTCGAAGTTCCAAACAATCTGCTCCCATCGCTTCCGAGAGCCATTCTGCATATTTCTTCGTAAATCCGGTCTGTGAAAAGTATATGACTGCCGCTTTCATTGCTTTCCTCCCTCCTTCAAAGCATCCTTCAAAAATACCCGATATGCCTGCTCCTGCTGCAGAAAAATCTCATCGATCGGAATCCCCGGTGAGGACACCGAAAAAATCGTCCCAAGACCGATCGAATAGATGAGCATATTCAAATGCAGCTGCCTTGCCCTTTCAACACTTATATTCAGATCCTTCGCAATCACTTTTGCCATTTGCGGGTTGGTTTCGGTTTCATAAATATCCTGTAACGAAGAAATGTTTTTCCGCTCCTGTAAAATAAAGATTTTCAGGATATGCGGTTCCTCTCCGGCAAGCCGGATATAGGCTCTGCCTGTGCTGCGGAAGAGATCCTTTGGATCAATATGCGCGTTCATATATTCCCCCATAAAGCACCGTACTTTATGTTCAACCTGTTCGCGAAGCCCTTCCATGTTGGTGCAATAGCTGTAAATCGGCTGCACCGAACATCCGAGCTTATCCGCAATCGTTTTGACCATTACCTTCTCCATACCGCCCTGACGGGCGATTTCAAAAGCAGCATCCACAACCATCTCTTTTGTAATCCGTTGCTTTGGCATGAGTTTACCCCCTTACATAATCTATTTATATAAATCGTTTATATAAATAGATTATACCACAGGAAGAGAAAAAAGTCAATACAAAACACCGGGAAAAGTATTTCTTTTCCCGGTGTTTTTTGCCCCAGCAAAGCCCTGAATAGATTCTGTTATGATATGTTTTCGGATGTTTTCGGATCGTGCGTTCTCAAAAGCCGCGCTCTTCTTTATTGCCTGCCGGCCGCTGCCTCTTTCCCGGCGTTTCTGCAGCGCTTAGTCGCCCAACCTGAAGCGAAAGACGGCGCTTTCGTCCCCATAGTTTTCGTTGGAAATCCAATAGACCGTCTTGTCGGTCAGATTATAGACCACGCTGTGAACGGTACAGCCGTTGTTGTCGTCGTTATCCCAGCTGCGCCGTCCCACCGCAGCCAGCACATCCATGGCGGCTTCTTCGTCAGCCACCACGCCGTTCGTCGCGCTCAGAATCTCGTAAATCTTCTGATAGCGATCGTAGCCCGCCTTATCCTCGTCGGTCTCATAATAGCCGGGCTGGAGAATGAAATTGGTGATCCACTGATAGTCGCACGCCCCTTCAAGCTCACCGATATGGCTGTCGTCGTCGTTATAGATCACATGCAGTTCCCGCGCAGAGCCGTCGTTGTCGGTGCGGTCGGTACCGTTCACCCATTCTAAAATAGCGCTCTTACCGCTGGCATCGGCAACCATGTAATGATACGAGGTGTTCGCCGAATCGTGCAGGTCATACTGCCTCACCAGCTCCACCGCCTCCTCCACGCTGTCGGCGTAGTCAAGGATCATCCGCAGCATGGTGGTGGAGGTCAGGTCGGGCTTGTCGGTATTTTGGTCGGTCGCCACCGTCTTTTCCCCCTGATAGCTCATGTAGATGCCGCAGCTCACCCCCGCA
>CAZGQH010000333.1:0-2039 GCA_964527575.1 uncultured Lachnospiraceae bacterium | reverse complement strand
CCGCCGGGGGGAGAGGGTCTTGATGGCCTCGGCCAAGGCGATTTTGTCGGCGAGGGACTCGAGGGGATTTTCCTTATCGGCGAGAAAATATTCGAGGGGGGCATCGTCCTCCCCGGCGGTCTCGTTTAAGGAGGCCACAGGGCCGGTGGCGGCCACCGCCTCCGCCACCTCCTCGGTGGAGAGGTTAAGCCGCTCGGCGATCTCCGACAGGGAAGGCTCTCTGCCGAATTCTCTTAAAAAGAGCTCACGCTCCCGCATGACATGGGTGCCGGTGCTCTTTACCTTGCGGCTGACCTTGACGATGCCGTCGTCACGGAGAAAGCGTTTGATCTCGCCGATGATTAAAGGAACGGCGTAAGTGGAGAACATGCAGCCAAGCTCCGGCCGAAAGGAGCGGGCGGCCCGCAGAAGGCCGATGGAGCCGAGCTGCAGAAGGTCGTCGTATTCGGCGCCGCGGCCGAGAAAGCGCAGGGCGCAGCTGCGGACCAGTCCCATGTTGGAGACGATCAGCTCCTCGAGGACGCTCTCGTCCCCCTCGGACAGCTTTTGTAAAAGTGAAATATTGTCGGACATAAGCATCTCCGCCTTGTCAGAAAGCTTAAGCAAACTTGAATTCTATGTAAAGGACGGTTCCTTTGCCGGGGGCGGAGGTGACCCGGAATTTACTCGACATGGCCTGCATGATGGGAAAGCCCATGCCGCCCCTCTCCCCCGAGGAGTCGGTGGTGTAGAGAGGCTGAAGGCATTTTTCCAGCTCTTCAATGCCGCAGCCCCAGTCCCGGATCTTGACCTTCATCCGGCGATCCTCGTGCAGGGTGGCGGTAATGACCACCCGTCCGCCTGCATTTTTGTAGGCATGCACGACGGCGTTGGTTACCGCCTCGGAGATCACCACCCTAAGATCGGAGATCTCCTCTAAGGTGGGGTCGAGGGAGGCGGCAAAGATCGAAAGGGTCTGACGGGCGAAGGCCTCGTTGGCCGAAAGGGCGTCAAACTCGAGTTTCATGCGGTTGATTTCGTTCTTTTTCATTTTATTCCTGCTTTCTGACCCGCTGCCGGGCTCACTTTTTTCTTTTCGACGGGAATCTTTTTTTCAAGGCCTGCCAGCCGCAGGATCTTGACGATCTGCGGGGTGGGGTCGAGAATTTTCATCGTTCCTCCGAGCTCCTGCATCATGGTGTAGCGCCCTAAGATCAGTCCCAGCCCCGAGCTGTCCATAAATCCCACCTCGGCCAGCGAGAGGAGCAGCTCCTTCGGGCGGTGGTAAAATATCTCCCGGTCAATGGCCTCCCGCAGACCTTTGGCCGAGTGATGATCGATCTCTCCTAAAATGGTTATCCGCAGGCTGGCCCCTTCGGCCTCTGTCCGGATGATCTCTTCCTGCATCTCAGTCTCCCTTTCTTCTCGGTTTTTCCTTTTGCCGCGGCGCCGCAGAGAGCGAGGGGAAAGCCTGTCCTTTTTCGGGCAAAAGAAAAAATGGTATCCTTTTTGTCAGTAGGATACCATTTTTATTAGGAAAATTTTGTCAAAATCTGTGACTCATTTGATTTTTTGAATGGCTTCTTCGCTCTTCGAAAGGGTCTCCCGGTAGGAGGCCAGCTTTTTCCGCTCGTTTTCCACCACGGCGGCGGGAGCCTTGGCTACGAATTCCTCGTTAGAAAGCTTTTTCTCCGCCCGGGCGATTTCGCCCTCGGTCTTTTCCCGCTCGGCCTTCAGCCGGGCAAGCTCCTTCTCAAAATCGATCATATCGGCCATGGGAATATAGACCGTGGCCTTCTCGGTGACGATCTGCAAGGCGTCGGCCGACTCGTAGGAGGTGGTGAACTCCACTCCCGAGGCATAGGCCAGCTTTTCAAAAAGCGGGGTTACGGCAGGATTGAAGATGTCGGAAGAGTCGCTGACGATATGCAGAGTTGCCTTCCGGGAGGGGGGCACATTCATCTCGTTGCGGCGCACCCGGATGGCACGGATGGCGGCGATGACCGCCTCCATCTTCTCCTCCTCGGCGGGGAAGGAGAGGGCCTCGTCAAAGGCGGGGT
>CAZGQH010000332.1:0-2042 GCA_964527575.1 uncultured Lachnospiraceae bacterium | reverse complement strand
CTTCCTACGGGTCACCCGCAATGCCGATTTTGATTTGGCTATCGGGGACAACGACCGGGAGCGGGATTTTCCCACGCTGATGAGGCAAAAGGTGGAATCCCGCTCCCGCTTAGATATCGTGCGGTTGGAGGTGGAGGATAAAGAGTCCCGGCTGACCGACTTCGCCTTAAAGCTTCTTCACCTGGATCCGGCTTTCTGTTTTGAGGAAAAGCGCTTTTTGGATTATCGTTTTCTCTTCTCTTTGGGGGAGTACCTGCCGAAAGAGCAGAAGGCGCGCCTCTCCTATCCCCCTTTTCAGGGGCGCGTGAAGCCGAATGCCGGGAAGGGGCGGTCCGGTTCGGGCAGGATCGATGCGATTCTGAAAAAAGATCTCTTTCTTTCCTATCCCTATGACAGCATGACACCGCTGGTGGAGCTTCTGGCCGAGTGCGTATCCGATCCCCGGGTGATTGCCATCGGAATCACACTCTACCGATTGGCGCAGCATTCGAAGATCGCCGAGCTCCTCGGCCGCGCCAGCGAGAACGGCAAGCAGGTGACGGTGGTCATCGAGCTCTCCGCCCGCTTTGATGAGGAGAACAACCTTTTCTTCGCCTCGCGTCTCAGAGAGGCGGGCTGCACGCTTATCTACGGGATGGAAAATTACAAGGTGCACTCCAAGATTCTGTCGGTTCTTCTGAAGGAAGGGGAGAAGCTTTCCTACATCACCCATCTCGGCACCGGCAATTACAATGAGTCTACCAGTAAGCAATATACCGATCTGAACATCTTGACCGCCCATCGGGAGATCGGGGAAGATGCGGCGGCCTTTTTCCGCAATCTGGCCATCGGTCATACCGATTACCGCTACCGGCGCCTTCTGGTGGCGCCCGACACCCTCAAGCCGGGACTTGTCGCCCTCATCGACCGGGAGATCGCCAAGGGGGAGAGGGGCTATCTTCTCTTCAAAATGAACAGTCTCACCGACAAGCCGATTCTCGACAAGCTTGTGGAAGCAAGCGGGGCGGGGGTGAGGGTCGATCTGATTCTGCGAGGAATCTGCTGCCTTCTCCCCGATGTTCCCGGCCGCACCGAGCATATCCGGGTGGTGAGCATCGTGGGGCGCTTTCTGGAGCATTCGCGGGTCTATTCCTTCGGACGGGGAAAGGATCGGGTCACCTATATTGCCAGCGCCGACCTGATGACCCGCAATACCGACAAACGGGTGGAGATCGCGGCGCCGGTTCTCGACAAAGCCATTGAACAGGAGATTCTTGCACAGCTGGAGCTGATGCTCTCCGATAATGTCAAGGCGCGTTTACTCTCTTCTGACGGGAAGTACCGCCGGATTGAGCCGGACGGCGCGCCTCTCGATTCTCAGGCTGCCCTCCTTGCGGCGGCGGGGGCGTTTGTCCTTCCGCCGGTCGCCGCGGATGAGGGCATGTCCGAAAAGGAAAAAACAGAATGAAGCTGCCGCAGATTTCAACAAGGAATCTGCGGCAGCTTTATTGCGTTCCCAAACGGGTCAATCCCTGTCGGCTTTCTCACTATTCCCGCACCGCGGCAAAAAGGCGGTATTCTGCCGTTTCCCCCGCTTGAGCACGGCAATATGGCTCTGTTTTTCCGCCGCTTTTCGGTTATTCTTGAAATTTTATCCGACATTTGCTATAATAATTTTAAGTAGCTTTTAGGTTTCGGGTGTATTCTGAACAAGAAAAAAGGAGGTGCGGCCATGAGACTTCTTTTAGCGGAGGACGAACAGGCGCTTTCCCGCGCACTGGTTGCGATATTCAAACACAGCGGTTATTCGGTGGATGCCGTTTATAACGGGCAGGATGCCATCGATTATCTGGAATCGGATATTTACGACTGCGCCGTTCTGGATATTATGATGCCGAAAACCGACGGAATCACGGTTTTAAAGACAATTCGCCAGAGAGGAAACAAAATCCCGGTGCTGCTTCTGACCGCCAAAAACGAAATAGAGGATAAGGTTTCGGGACTTGACAGCGGTGCGGACGATTACATGACAAAGCCCTTCAGCACCAAGGAGCTGCTTGCCC
>CAZGQH010000331.1:0-2048 GCA_964527575.1 uncultured Lachnospiraceae bacterium | reverse complement strand
AGGGCGGATTTCTGGCGGGTATCGCCGCCCGCCACCGCCGTTTTGAATTTGGTAAGCCCATAGCGCTCCGCATAGCCCCGATAGCGCTCTTCGTCCCCCGGACGGCAGACCACGATGATCTCGTCGATGACCGAGCTCTTCTCAAAGGCCAAGAGGGTGTGTACCACCACCGGCAGACCGGCGAGGGAGAGAAACTGCTTGGGTGTCTCGCCCCCGAAACGCTGGGAGGAGCCGCCAGCCACGATGACCGCCGAAGTGAAAACGGCTTTACGGATGCCGCCTTTTCGAAAGCGGCCGATGAGATTCTTTAGAAAGCTCCCACAGCGAAAGATCTTTTTCGCCTTACCGATGCGGGTCGTTTTTTTCTGTTTCTTTTTCTTCATGGCGTCACCGGTCAGAAGGAGAACTTCAGAAGACCCTCTTCCTCGGAAAGGAAGGAGGAAAAGAAGACGCGGCAGGCTTCGATCATGTAGGCGGCATCCCGGCTTCCGGCGGTTTCACAGGCCGAGTGCATGGCCAGCTGGGCAAGGCCGATATCTACGGTTTTGACCGAGACCTTGGTGTTGGCGATGGAACCGAGGGTGGAGCCGCCTCCCATATCCGAGCGGTTGGCGAAGGTCTGGGTGGGAATACCGCATTTTTTGCAGAGGCTCTTGAAGAGGGCTGCCGAAACGCCGTCGGTGGTATAGCGCTGGGAGGCGTTGTATTTGATGACGATGCCGCTGTTCATCACCGGGGTGTTCTCCCCGTCGGCCAGCTCGGGATGGTTGGGATGCCGTCCGTGGGCGTTGTCGGCCGAGAGCATGAAGGAGTCTGCCAGAAGGGCGGGCAGGCTCTTTTTCAGCGAAAGACCGGTCCGGATTCTCTCCAGGGTGTTCAGAAGAAAGTCGGAGGCAGCGCCCTGCTTGCTCTCGCTGCCGGTCTCCTCGTTGTCAAAGAGGGCAAAGACCGCGGCGGCCTTTTTCGGCTTGGCGGAAAGAAGTCCCTGCAGAGAGGTCCAGGCGCATTCCAGATTGTCGATGCGGGGGGACAGAATGAATTCCTCCCCGGCGCCGAAAAGAATCCCCCTGTCCCGGCTGTAGAGGAATAGATCGTGCCCTACGATGGCTTCCTTTTTTATGCCGCAGTTCTCGGCGATGAGGTCGAAGAGCGAGCGGCCGGTGGACTTTTCCGCAAAAAGGGGCAGGGTGTCGCACTGGGGATTGTACTTGTAGCCGTCGTTCAGAGTGCGGTTCATATGGATGGCCACATTGGGAATGACAAGGAGCTCTCGGTCCAGATTGACAAGGCGGATCCTTACGCCGTCCTCTTCTTCGGTGACCACACGTCCCGCCACCGAAAGGGGACGGTCAAGCCAGCTGGAGAGGATCATGCCGCCGTAGCGCTCGGTATTTAAGCGGACATACTGTCCGAAGACCTCGGTTTCGGGATTGGGCTTTATTTTAAAAGTGGGAGAGTCGCTGTGGGAGGCGGCGATCATAAAGCCCTCGGGCTCCTCTTCGGGAAGGGCAAAGGCGATCAGCGAGGAGCCGTTCCGGGCGACAAAATACCGACCGCCCGGGGTGAGGGGTTCCTCGTTTTTCTCGGAAAGGGCGGTAAAGCCTTCTTCCAAAAGAAGCTTTGCGATCCCATCCACCGCGTGAAAGGCGGTGGGACTGCCTTCGATAAAGGAAAGCAGCTCTTCGGCGGTCTGTTTTTCGGATTTCATCAGACATCACTTCCTGTCGGTTAAATTTTGCGAGAGATGATGCAAAAAGCCGCTTCCTGTTGAAAGCGGCTTTTTCGGGTATAGTGGTTTATTCGCCGTCGCAATCGCAGGCGTCGCAATCTTCGCAGTCTTCGCAGTCGCAGCACTCGAGATCGATTTCGATCGGCTCGCCGCACTTGGGGCACTCGATGCTGTCGAGGTCGAGCATGTCCTCGCTGATGCAGAACTTCTTGCCGCACTTGGGGCATTCCAGTTCATAAAATTCCTCGTCGTCGTCCTCATCCTCGAAGTCGTCATCCTCGTCGTCGTAGCCGAAGACCTCTTCTTCCACATCGCCGAG
>CAZGQH010000330.1:0-2059 GCA_964527575.1 uncultured Lachnospiraceae bacterium | reverse complement strand
CCTTCCAGGTGAGGGTGAGAAGGCGGACGCCCTTTTCATAGAGAAAATCCAGCCGGGAGAGGTCGCCGTTTACCAGCCGGGCGTCTTCGATAGCCAAAATCGGGCGTACTTCCGGAGGAAGAGGCGTTTTCTTTTGTTCCTCTTCCGTATAGGCGAGTATGCGCTGAAAATTTTCCCAAGCTGCCTCGTCATCAAGAGTATTGCTTGACCAGATAGCCATCACCTGCCGGTGACAGGCAAAGGGAGCGCGGCCGAAGGCCAGCATGAGGGAGTCGTTAAAAAAGGGGGACAGGCGGCGGGCTTCCGCTGCGCTTAGGGTGTCGCAGTGCAGGTCAAACAGCTTCATCAAAAGGCTTCCTTTCGGTAGAAAACTTTGGTTTTGGGGGGCTTTGTCTGCCCCTTCGGCCAAGTGAGATAGACCTCCGCCAAATCGAAGCGGGGCTTCTTTCGGGGGAGGGCGGTTTCCGCCAGATAGCGGTGAGCCGCTCTCTTCAGATGGGCTATTTTGGCTGCATCCACCGCGTCCGCCGGGCGGCCGAAGCGCTCCTTGTCGGTATCGGCGCTTCTCGTCTTGACCTCGACAAACACAATATAGCGAAAGCGGGAGGCGATTATGTCAATTTCGCCGCCCCGTACCCGGAAATTGCGGGACAGAATGCGAAATCCCCGCCGGGAAAGATAGCGGCAGACCGCACGCTCGCCGATGTCTCCCCGTTCCTTGGCCGAAAAGCCTTCGGCTGCGTCTTTCATGAATCCTGCTCCTGTCCGGCTTGCGCGGCGGCTGTATCCTCGAGAAACTTCAGAAAGGTCTTTCGATGAAGGGGGCAGGGACCGTAACGGAAGAGCAGCTCTTTGTGCTCCTTGGTGGGGTATCCCTTGTGCTTGGCAAAACGGTATTCCGGATAGAGCGTATCCATCTCTTCGCAGTAATGGTCCCGGGTCACCTTGGCGAGAATCGAGGCGGCGGCAATCGACAGGGAAAGACCGTCGCCCCCCACAATGGTGCGGGCATCACAGGGGAAGTTCCGTGCGATGTTGCCGTCCACCAGCACAAGGTCGGGGGTGGGGGTGAGCATCTCCACCGCCCGCCGCATAGCTAACTGGGAGGCGTTTAAGATGTTGAGGCGGTCGATCTCCTCCACCGATGCCGAGGCGATGCCGAAGGAGACCGCCTCCCGGCAGATGAGCGTGAAGAGCGCTTCGCGCTTTTTCTCGGTCAATTTCTTGGAATCGTCAAGGCCCGGGAGCGATAGTCCAGTGGGGAGGATGACAGCGGCGGCGTAGACCGGGCCGGCCAAGGGTCCCCGGCCGGCCTCGTCGGTGCCGCAGATTATGGAAAAGCCCTGCTGTAAGGCTTCGGTTTCGTAAGAATAATCGGGCATAGAACCTCTCCTTGTCAATAAGCCGAGCGGCGGTCAGTTCGTATGAAGCGCCCTAATATCGGCTAAAAGGGAATCGATCTCCTCCTCGCGGGTGGCCCAGTTGGTACAGATGCGCACGCAGGAGGTGGTTGCGTCGATTCGTTCGATGGGGCAGAAAGTATATTTTTTCGAGAGAATTTCCAGTTCCCGGTCGGGAAAGATCGGGAAAATCTGATTGGTGGGGGTGAGAAGCAGGAAGGAATAGCCAAGTTCGGACAGGGCGGTCTGAATCCTTGCTGCCTTGCGGTTGGTTTCGGCAGAGGTGGTGAAATAGAGGTTGTCCTCCAGCAGTGCCAGATACTGAAGCCCCAAAATCCGTCCCTTGGCCAGAAGTCCTCCTGTCTGTTTGATGTAGTAGCGGAAGTTCTTCTTCAGTGCCTCGTTGGGAATGACCAGTGCCTCGCCCAAGAGGGCGCCGTGTTTGGTTCCTCCGATGCTGAAGGCATCGCAGAGGGCGGCCAGGTCAGCAAGGGTCAGGTCGTTACCCTCTGCCGTGAGGGCGTAGCCCAAACGCGCCCCGTCCAGATAGAGAAAAAGGCCGCAGCTTCGGCAGACTTCGCAGATGGCGGCAAGCTCGCCCTGTTGATAAAGCGCGCCGTATTCGGGGGGATTTGGGAGAGAGACCATGCCCGGCATGA
>CAZGQH010000329.1:0-2061 GCA_964527575.1 uncultured Lachnospiraceae bacterium | reverse complement strand
CATCATCACGGTCGAAAGTACCGGTCTCTTTATACTGATTTCAGAAATATTCGCCATGCCGTTTCGTTAGTTCAAGTTATCAATCGTCACTTTTATGCCCGTCCGAAGCTGCATCACACCGGAAGTAATCACCGTATCGCCTACGTTCAGCCCGCTTAAGACCTGTACCTGGCTTTCCGTGCGAAGCCCCAAGATGATTTCGGCAGGTTCAGCCACGCCGTTCTTATACAGGTAAACGATATTTTTTCCCATTTCAGGGATCAAGGCCCCACTGGGAACGGCCAATGCGTCTTTAATCTCACGGCGGGTAATTTCGACAGAGGTATAACGCCCCGGCACGATCGATTCGTCCCGGTTCGGATAGCTCGCACGCACTTTCAGCGAGCGGGTTGCTTCGTCGATCTTGCTTTCTACCGCATATACTGTCGCATGGTAATCCTGCATCATGCCAACGGATGAATTCATCCTGAACACGATCGGCGTGCCGTCCTGAATGTCGGCGGAATAACGTTCCGGAACGGAAAATTCGATTTTCAAAGGAGATATTTTTGTCAGCTTGCTAATAACAGTCGAAGGAGAGGCATAGGCACCTTCACTGACATTGCGGAGGCCGATGATTCCGTCAAACGGCGCCCGGAGCTCTGTTTGCGCAATACGCGCCTTGACCAGCTCGATATCCGCCATCAGCTTTTCATATTCGGTGGCAACCTGTTCGTATGCCTCCTGGCTGACGGCATCTTTTTCCAGAAGTGTATGCTGGCGGTAGACACGGTCCTTTGCCAAAGGCACTTGTGCTTCCAGTTTCTTCAACTCCGCCTGCAACGGCTTGTCGTTGATCTTGGCAAGCAGATCACCGGCTTTCACATGGGTACCTTCTGTAAAATAGATGGCTACGATCTTGCCCGACGATTCAAACGAGAGATCCACTTCTTCATCTGGTATCGTACTGCCGGTTACAATGGTCTTATCGGTGAGGGACTGATATTTCAGCACTTCCGCATTGATGTTCAAAACTTGTTTCCGAACTTGGCTTCCGGCTGACGGAACCACCTCTGCCGCATCCTTGGATGCTTTCATACGGCTTTTAATCTGCGGGTAAGCAATCATTCCGGCAACCATCAAAATAATCGCAGTTGTCACGCCCCACTTCACTCTTTTTGTCATATTTTCCTGGTATTCTATTAAAAACACTTATTGGTGTGTAAATATATATAAGTACGTAGAAATATAGACGACATTCTCGGCAAACAGTTTAATTTGTTTGCATTTTTTTAGATATGTCTATGGGCTGTTTATATCTGTATAAGGATAAACGGGACTAATTTTTTTTTAGCAAAATCTACAATATCCCCTATTGGGGGCATTTTTCTATTTCAAAGAGAATCTTGAGTGGCTCGCGTGTGGCATTTTCATTCTTTTAATCGATATTTATTGACAATGGGTCAAAAAGGATCAGGAAGAAATCGAAAAACAAAGTCTATTTGTTACAGAAAAGCGGAAACAGCTGACATAGTGGAAAAGCTAAACTCCCGGAGAATCGCTTATAGCAAACAAAAGTTTCCACCGCTCCGAATATCTCAAAAAGAATTGGCCCCTTTTCTGGTATGAGGAGGGACTTCATCGCCGTGACGACCGTCTTCACGGCTCCTGAAGTCGGACTTCACGGTGTATGAAGTCCGACTTTAGGGCGATGACGACCGTCTTTAGGGCAATGAAGTGCGCACTTTACGGCAGATGTTCCCTTTTTTTCGGCAAAAAACCGGAATTTGCAGCGATTCCTAAAGAATGTATATGATTATTAAAGGAATAATAATATACAATAAGCCTACTTTTTCAAGAGCATTCAGTCTTCAGTGATAACGGAAAATTCAGCAATGCCAACTTGCTTTACGTTATCCACTGTTCGTGTTGCCTTAAAAACGAACTTTTGGCCCTTGATGGGGGTAAACCGTATTTCTTGTTCGATCGGATTATGCTTGATGTTCGAGAACTCGCCCGAAGCCACAACCTTTCCATCCACTAACAGCTGGTAGTTTGAAATATGCCCTTGCGAATCGCGTC
>CAZGQH010000328.1:0-2074 GCA_964527575.1 uncultured Lachnospiraceae bacterium | reverse complement strand
GGGGAAGACCCTGGGTGATGTCCGAACCGGCCACACCGCCCGAGTGGAAGGTTCTCATGGTGAGCTGTGTACCGGGTTCACCGATCGACTGCGCCGCCACAATACCCACTGCTTCGCCCACATTGACCTTCTGGCCGGTGGCCAGGTCGGCACCGTAGCAGTGCGAGCAGACGCCGTAACGGCATTTGCACTTGAGAATGGTGCGGATAGGAAGCTCCTTAATGCCGGCAGCGGTGATCTTTTTGATCTCGGGCTGACCGAGCAGAACATCCTTCTCCACAAGAACCTCGCCGGTGGCGGGATCCTTGACCTGCTCCAGCGTGTAGCGGCCGAGGAGACGATCCTCGAACTTTTCGATCACGCCGTTGCCGTCGGTGATCTCCTGCACCATCAGTCCCTCTTCCGCGCCGCAGTTCTCCTCGCGGATGATGACATCCTGAGAGACATCCACCAGACGACGGGTCAGATAGCCCGAGTCGGCGGTACGAAGAGCGGTATCCGAAAGCGATTTACGGGATCCGCGGGCTGCCACGAAATACTCGAGGATATTCAGACCTTCGCGGAAGTTTGCCTTGATCGGGATCTCCATGGTACGGCCGGTGGCCGAGAACATCAGGCCGCGCATACCCGCCAGCTGACGCATCTGGGTCTTCGAACCACGAGCCTTGGAGTCGGCCATCATCTTGATCGGGTTGTAGCGGTCGAAGGAGACGTCGAGAGCGTTCTCGATCTGCTTGGTAGCCGCTTCCCAGATGGCGATGACCATATTATAGCGCTCCTCTTCGGTAAGTTCACCCATGAGGAAGTGCTCTCTGACCTCTTCCACGTCGGCTTCCGCCTTCTTGATGAGGTCGTATTTGTTTTCAGGGATCATAACGTCCGAAACCGAGATCGAAATCGAAGCCTTGGTGGAATACTTGAAGCCCATGGCCTTGATGTTGTCGAGCACGGTAGCGGTCGTGGTCGGACCGAACTTCTTGATTGTGCGGTCGACGATCTTGGAGAGCTCGCTCTTGCCGCAGACGAAATCGATTTCGGGCAGAAGATAATTGGCGGGATCGCTGCGGTCCACATAGCCCAGATCCTGCGGAATGGCGCGGTTGAAGATCATGCGGCCGAGGGTGGTATCCACCACACGGGAGCGCATCTCACCGTTCACCTCGCCGAAGACACGCACCTTGATGGGAGCATGCAGGCCGAGGAAGCCGTTTTCATGTGCCATAACCGCCTCTTCAAAGTTGCGGTAGATACTTCCCTCGCCGATCTCACCGGCGCGGTCGATGGTGAGCCAGTAGGAACCCAGAACCATATCCTGCGAAGGCACGGCTACCGCCTTACCGTCGGCAGGCTTCAAAAGGTTGTTGGCCGAAAGCATGAGGAAGCGGGACTCCGCCTGCGCCTCGGGAGAGAGCGGCACGTGTACCGGCATCTGGTCGCCGTCGAAGTCGGCGTTGAAGGCCGAGCAGACCAGCGGATGCAGCTTGATGGCGCGGCCTTCCACCAGGATGGGCTCGAAGGCCTGAATCGACAGACGGTGAAGGGTGGGCGCGCGGTTGAGAAGCACAGGATGCTCCTTGATGACATTTTCAAGAGCGTCCCAGACATCGTCGCTGACCTTCTCCACCTTTTTCTTGGCGTCCTTGATGTTGGTGGCCTTCTGGGTCTCCACCAGCCGCTTCATGACAAAGGGCTTGAAGAGCTCCAGCGCCATTTCACGGGGCAGACCGCACTGATAGATCTTCAGCTCGGGGCCCACGACGATAACCGAACGGCCGGAATAGTCCACGCGCTTACCCAGCAGGTTCTGACGGAAACGTCCCTGCTTACCACGCAGCATCTCGGAGAGCGACTTCAGCGGACGGTTGGAGGGGCCGGTAACCGGCTTGCCCCGGCGTCCGTTGTCGATGAGGGCGTCCACCGCCTCCTGAAGCATCCGGCGCTCGTTGCGGATGATGATTTCAGGCGCGGAAAGCTCCATGAGCTTCTTCAGACGATTGTTGCGGTTGATAACCCGGCGATAGAGATCGTTCAGGTCGGAGGTGGCAAAACGGCCGCCGTCCAGCTGAACCATGGG
>CAZGQH010000327.1:0-2083 GCA_964527575.1 uncultured Lachnospiraceae bacterium | reverse complement strand
CTCTTTCTTGCGGAATTCATAAACTTCCGAAAGCTTCTGGCGGACGAAGACGCCGCCGGCATGCGGAAAAAAATGAAGCTCTCTACCGAACGCCGGGCGCTTTTTGATAAAAAGCCCTCCGAACCCCCAAAATAAAACAATTTAAAGAAAAGAGGATTTTAGCATGAACATGCTCTTCGAAAGAAAACTGGCCATTCCGATGGAGGTCAAAGAGATGTACCCCCTCACCGGCGCCATGGCCGAAATTGTAGACAAGCGCAATACCGAGATCAAAAACATCTTCGCCGGGAAAGACGACCGTCTGATCCTCATCATTGGCCCCTGCTCCGCCGACAACGAGGAGAGCGTCATCGACTATATCACCCGGCTGGCCGCCTTACAGGAGAAGGTAAAGGACCGTCTCTTCATCATCCCCCGCATCTACACCAATAAACCCCGCACCACCGGCGACGGCTACAAGGGCATGCTCCACCAGCCCGACCCCAACGAAAAACCCGATATGTTCAAAGGCCTTGTGGCCATCCGTGAGCTGCATATGCGCGCCCTGCGCGAAACCGGCTTTTCCTGCGCCGACGAGATGCTCTACCCCGAAAACGCGAAATATCTCGACGATGTGCTGGCCTATGTGGCCATCGGCGCCCGCTCGGTGGAGGATCAGCAGCACCGCCTGACTGCCAGCGGCCTCGATGTGCCGGTGGGCATGAAGAACCCCACCAGCGGCGATATCTCGGTGATGATGAACGCCATCACCGCCGCTCAGCACAAGCATACCTTTATCTACCGCGGCTGGGAGGCACATTCCCAGGGCAACCCCTTCGCTCACGCCATTCTCCGGGGCTATGTGAACAAGCACGGCCAGTCTTTGCCCAACTATCACTACGAGGATCTCTGCTTCCTCTGCCAGGCCTATGCCGAGAAGGGCGACCTTACCAACCCCGCCGTAATCGTGGACACCAATCACGCCAACTCGGGCAAGAAGTATCTCGAACAGATCCGTATCGCCAAGGAGGTCATGAACAGCCGCCGGTATAATGCCGATATCAAAAAAATGGTCAAGGGCTTCATGATCGAGAGCTATATCGAAGACGGCGCCCAGAAGATCGGCGAGGGGATTTACGGAAAGTCGATCACCGACCCCTGCCTCGGCTGGGAAAAGACCGAGCACCTGCTGCTCGACCTGGCCGATATGGCCTGACCGGCGGCAGCAAAAGAATGGTATCGAAGGACGGCTGCGCCCGAATCTTAATATATTAAAATCAAGAAGCCAGCCAGCCGCCCTATTCTTTCCCAAATACAGCACATAATTGTACAAAACGCACAAATAAAAGCGCGAAATTTTGGGGAAAAGCCCTCTTCCCAAAACCGCGCTTTTCTGCTACAATAAGAGCCATAAGGGGAATGGTATTCCCTATCCGAAACCATACGGGAGGCTTTTTGCAATGGCAAGCATTTCTTTCAGACACCTTTATAAAAAATATCCCGGCGGCGTCACCGCCGTCTCCGACTTCTGCCTGGAAGTCAAGGACAAGGAATTCATCATCTTCGTCGGCCCTTCGGGCTGCGGCAAGACCACAACGCTTCGTATGATCGCCGGCCTTGAGGAGATCACCGAGGGCGAGCTCTTCATCGGCGACAAGCTGGTCAACGACATCGCGCCGAAGGACCGCGATATCGCCATGGTGTTCCAGAACTACGCTCTGTATCCTCACATGACGGTTTTCGACAACATGGCTTTCGGTCTGAAGCTCCGTAAGGTTCCCAAGGAAGAGATCAAGCGTAAGGTCGAAGAGGCCGCCAAGATCCTCGACATCGCTCACCTGCTCGACCGTCGTCCGAAGCAGCTGTCCGGCGGTCAGAAACAGCGTGTCGCGCTGGGACGCGCCATCGTGCGGAACCCGAAGGTCTTCCTGCTTGACGAGCCGCTCTCCAACCTGGACGCAAAGCTGCGTGCAGCCATGAGAACCGAGCTCACCAAGATTCACAAGAGACTGGGCACCACCTTCGTCTACGTTACGCACGACCAGGTCGAGGCTATGACCATGGCTACCCGTATCGTTGTTATGAAGGACGGTATCATCCAGCA
>CAZGQH010000326.1:0-2124 GCA_964527575.1 uncultured Lachnospiraceae bacterium | reverse complement strand
CGGGTGATCCGGGCGCTGGAGATCTACCGTCTTTCGGGAAAGCCGAAGAGCGAGTGGGACAGGGAACATCGTCGGTCGGAGCTTATCCCCGGCGCGGAGCTTTATGTCCTCGTCACCTCCGACCGGGAGGCGCTTTATCGCGCCATCGACCTGCGGGTTGACCGCATGATGGAGGAGGGGCTGCTTTCCGAGGTGGAGCGCCTTGCGCTTTCACCCGACACCACGGCGGGACAGGCTATCGGTTACAAGGAACTGACGGCGTATCTTGCCGGACTCTGTTCCTTGGAGGAGGCAGTGGAAGCGATCAAGAAGGCCTCCCGCCACTATGCCAAGCGGCAGCTCACCTGGTGGGAGCGAAACCGCGACGCGGTGAAGATCGATGTGACACAATGGTCATCGCAGGAGATTCTCGACCGGCTAACGGCGGGAAAATGGGAAAGCAACAGCTGACTTGCAATACAAAATAGTTGAATTTCGCAGAAAATGCACAAAGGGAGGATGCAATGAAAGCTTTTTTTGTCAGGCTTGGGAAAGGGCTTCGCTCTTTTTTCGGCCGTTTTTCCCGGCGAACCTATGAATTGATCGCCATCATCCTTTTGTGTGCGGTTTTGATTCTGGATCTGGGGTTTCATTTCTTTTCCTCGCTGTCCGGCGGGGTGGAGACCCTGCCGGCAAAGAAAAGCGCGCTCTCCGAAAAGATCACTGCCGACGCCTTTCTCGTCTTTGAAGAGGAGTCTCTTTCTGACCAAAAAGGGCAGTTTGTTTCCTATCGGAAGGAAGGCGAAAAGGTGGCAGAGGACAGCGTGCTTGGCGCTCTTTATGCCGAAGATGCCCCAGCCGATCAGATAAACGCGCTGGCGGCGCGCTATCGGGTGAAGCGGCTTTTGCAGGAATGGGAAACAATGCGGCCTGACAAGATAGACGAAACCATCCGGATTCAGATCGCCGGTGCAGAGCTTGCGGTCGATCAGGCCTTGGCAGAGGGAAATCTGAGGTTCGCGGCGGCAGGAAGTGCCGAGTTGGAGGCTCTTCTTCTCTGCCGGGAAAAGCTGAACGGTTTCCTAAAGCCGGAGGAGGCGCTGAAGAAGGTGGAAGGAGAGATCGAGCTGCTCGAATCCTTTCTGGGAGAGCCGAAGGAAATCCTGAAGTCACCGGGAATCGGTTGGTTTTCTTCCTTCTCTGACGATTATACCGGTCAGGTGGGCACATCGTCTTTGGAAACGATGGCCTATGGCGAGCTGGCGGGTCTTTTGGACACTTCGCACCATGAAAATGCAGGTTCCGGCCGCTTTCTCTCCGGCTACCGTTGGTATGCGGTGGCGTTTGTGGATCGAGCGGAGGCCTCTTTTCTCTCTGCCGGCCGTTCCTATCCGGCAGAGCTTCAGGGGCGCTCCTTTACGCTGACCCTTGAGCGGGTGGTTTTCGAGGCGGAAGGCGGGTCGGCGGCGCTGGTTTTCTCCTGCGGCTCTCTCACCGACGCGCTTTCCCTCGACCGCTGTTCGGAGATGGAGCTGGTGGTTGAGGAGCATCGGGGATTCAAGATCCCGGCGTCTGCCGTGACCTACAACGAAGGGGTGCAGGGGGTCTATATCCTCAGGGGCTTTGTGGTGGAGTTTCGGGAGGTTGCGGTGATCTATCGGGAGGATGCGATGCTGATCGCCGATCCTTCGCCGAAGGAGAGCTCCGATAAGTTCAGGCTGCTTGCGGAAAACGACAATATCATCGTGAAAGGGGAGGATCTCTATGTGGGAAAGATCATTCAGTGAGTATGTTTCCATTCTGGAAAAGAGTCTGCCTCGGGTGCGGGAGGAGATCGCACACCGCGCCAAGGGCGAGGTGACGCTGCTCGCCGCCACCAAGACGGTTCCGGTGGAGGTCATCAATTATGCCATTGACCGGCTGGGACTCACCGATATCGGGGAGAACCGGGTGCAGGAGCTTCTCGAGAAATACGACGGGCTGCATAAAGATGGGGTAAAGATCCACTTCATCGGGCGGCTGCAGACCAACACGGTCAAATATATCATCGACAAGGTTTCCCTCATCCACTCGGTAGACAGCGGGAAGCTGGCTGCGGAGATCGACCGGCAGGCGAAAAAGCACGGGATCACCATGGATATTCTT
>CAZGQH010000325.1:0-2128 GCA_964527575.1 uncultured Lachnospiraceae bacterium | reverse complement strand
CCTGCCGGTTCGGCCGAGGCCTGCCGCCTGATTGAGGCGTTCGGTGAGGACATGGATGCCCTCTACCGGGCGGCTGAAGAAGACTATCTCGCCCTTCCCGGCGTGAAAAAGGAGTTTGCCGACCGCCTTTCCGATAAAAATCTCGACGAGGCAAAGCGCATCGAGGCCTTCTGTGATCAATACAAAATCGGCCTTCTCCCCTTCTTTGATTCCCACTATCCCAAAAGACTGCGTCGCCTGCCCGATTATCCGCTTCTTCTCTATCTGCGCGGAAGGCTGCCCGATATCGACAGTGAAGTGGCCATCGCCACGGTGGGCACACGGAAGATGACCGAATACGGCATGGAAAACGGCTATACCATCTCCCGGGACCTTGCCCGCGCCGGCGCGATTGTGGTATCCGGTATGGCAAACGGCATCGATACGGCCTGCCATCGGGGTGCCTTGGACGCCCTCGGCCACACCATTGCGGTTCTCGGCTGCGGCATCAATGTGGTCTACCCGAAACAGAATGCCGAACTGATGGAGGAAATCGCCGAAAACGGCACCCTTCTCACTGAATATCCGCCGGACACCGAGCCCTCCGGATTTCACTTTCCGATGCGCAACCGGATCATCAGCGGCCTGTCTCTCGGCACGCTGGTGGTGGAGGCCGACGAAAAGAGCGGCGCTATGATCACCGTCCGCCACGCCCAGAAGCAGGGACGGGATATCTTTGCCCTGCCCGGCAAGGTGGGAGAGATGAACAGCGCCGGCACCAACAAGCTGATCAAAGAAGGCGCTACGGTCGTCACCTCCGCCCTCGATATTTTGGACGCATACGAAGCGATTTTTCCGCAAAAAATACATCCCGAGCGCGTGCTTGTCAAGCGGACAAGCATGCGGGTGGAGACCCCTTCGCCCCGTCTTCGTCTGGCTTCCCCGCATCTTCCGATTCAGCAGGAAGTAAGCCGATCCCGGATAACCGAGCAGGACGCAAAAACGGATGCGTCCACGGATCTCAGTATGCCGCCGCGAATGAAGCAAAAATCGCCGGCAGGCAGAGCGACAAAAAAAGCGCGCTCCCCGAAAGAAGAGACCGGACAAACGAAAGAAATGCAGACATCCCCCGTCCCTCTTCCCGCCGATCTTTCCGAGAACGACAGACGTGTCCTTGCGGCCATGCCCGAGGGAAGAGCGGTCACCGCCGACGAAATCATCCGCACGGGCATTCCGGCAGGTGAGGTTCTCGCTTCCCTGACCGGCCTTGAAATCCGCCGTCTGATTATCCGTCTTCCCGACGGTCGGCACATGAAAAACACCAAACAGGCATAGACTGTTCCGGTTCAAAAGCAAATACATTACGGAGAAATATACATTTACTATGGCAAATCTGGTCATTGTGGAGTCACCCAGCAAAGCAAGCACCATCAAGAGCTATCTCGGCTCGAATTATAAAGTCGTGGCCTCGGTCGGGCATGTGCGCGACCTGCCCAAGAGCACCCTTGGCATCGATCTTGAAAACAATTTCGAGGCGCATTATATCAATATCCGCGGCAAGGGCGACCTGATCAAGGAACTGAAAAAGGAGGCCAAAAACGCCTCCAAGATCTATCTCGCAACCGACCCCGACCGGGAGGGCGAGGCCATCTCCTGGCATCTCGCCACGGTTCTCGGCATCCCGGTGGAGGATACCCGCCGGATCACCTTCAACGAGGTGACCAAGACCGCGGTAAAGGAAGCCATCAAGCATCCCCGCTCCATCGACATGGAGCTCGTCCATTCCCAGCAGGCCCGCCGTCTGCTCGACCGGATTGTGGGCTATAAGCTCAGCCCCTTTCTCTGGAAGACCGTCCGCGGCGGCCTCTCCGCCGGCCGGGTACAGTCGGTAGCCACCCGCATGCTGGTGGAACGGGAGCGGGAGATCGCGGCCTTTATTCCCAAGGAATACTGGACGATCACCGCTTCGCATAAAAATGCCGCCGGCATTCCCTTCACCTCAAAATTCTTTGGAAATGCCGAGGGCAAGATCGAGCTTTCTTCGGAAGAGGAGGTAAATAAGATCCGCGCTGCCATCGAGGGAAAGAACTTTCTTGTGGAAAGCATCAAAAAATCGGTGCGCCACAAGAATCCCCAGGCTCCCTTCACC
>CAZGQH010000324.1:0-2160 GCA_964527575.1 uncultured Lachnospiraceae bacterium | reverse complement strand
GCAGGTCTCGTCCTCGCCCATATCCTTCAGGTCGGGAATGGTGAAAAGCTTGTCGTAGAGAGCCACATCGATATCCCGGGCATAGTCGGGGGCTACCCAGTGGATGGTACCCTTGACTTTGCGCCCGTCGAGCGGCTTACCGTTTCCTGTCTCCAGATCGGCGGTGCAGCGAAGCTCCTTGATACTGCCGTCGGGATTCTTGACTACTTCGTTGCACTTGACGATATAAGCGCCCATCAGACGCACCTCGCCATCGGGCTTCAGGCGGAAATACTTCGGCGGCGGCACCTCCTCAAAGTCGCTCCGGTCGATGTAGATCTCCCGGGCAAAGGGAACCTCCCGCGTGCCGGCATCGGGATCGTTGGGGTTATTGGAGACAGGGAAGTACTCCACCTTGTCCTCCGGATAGTTGGTGATCACCAGCCGGATCGGGTCGAGAATGGCGATCTTCCGGGGAGCACTGGCATTGAGTTCCTCCCGGATGCAGTGCTCCAGAAGTTCATAGTCCACGATGCTGTACGCCTTGGCCACGCCGGCACGCTTGACAAAATCGAAGATCGAGGAGGGCGTATAGCCCCGGCGGCGGAGACCGCAGAGAGTGGGCATACGGGGATCGTCCCAGCCGTCCACCAGCTTTTCCTCTACCAGTTTGCGGAGATAGCGCTTGCTCATCACCGTATAGGTTACATTGAGGCGGGCAAATTCCCGCTGTTTGGGCTTCTTTTCGATGCCGATATTGTCTACCACCCACTCATAAAGCGGACGGTGGTTTTCAAATTCCAAGGAGCAGAGGGAATAGGTGATCCCTTCGAGAGCGTCCTGAATCGGATGGGCAAAGTCATAGAGGGGATAGATGCACCACTTGTCCCCCTGACGGTGATGGTGAGCGCGCACGATGCGGTAAATCGCCGGGTCGCGCATATTCATATTGGGGGACGCCATGTCGATCTTGGCGCGCAGAGTCTTCGATCCGTCGGCAAATTCGCCGTTTTTCATCCGTTCGAAGAGATCCAGGTTTTCCTCCACGCTGCGGTCGCGGTAAGGGCTGTTCTTGCCTGGCTCGGTCAAGGTGCCCCGATAAGCCCGCATCTCCTCGGCGGAGAGATCGCAGACATAGGCCTTTCCGTCGAGGATCAGCTTTTTGGCAAACTCATAGCACTGATCGAAATAGTCGGAGCCGTAAAACACACCGCCGTCGGGGATAGCGCCCAGCCAGCAAAGATCCTCGTAAATCGAGCGGACATACTCCTCATCCTCTTTGACCGGATTGGTATCGTCGTAGCGGAGATTGAAGAGACCACCGTACTTTTTCGCTGTGCTGTAGTTGATATAGATAGCCTTCGCGCTGCCGATGTGCAGATAGCCGTTGGGTTCCGGCGGAAAACGGGTGTGTACCGTGTCGTTGACGCCGGCCGCAAGGTCGGCATCGATAATATCGTGAATAAAATTGCTGCCGATTTCTTCTTCAAAAATTTCCATGTCGTAAACCTTCTGTCCTTCGTTTTTTCGAAAAATCAAACATATTTCATGATGGCCTTGTGGATCCGGGCGATGGTTCGCTCGTAGCCGAGAATCTGCATGACCTCGTAGAGGTCGGGGGAATTCTGACGGCCGGTGACAGCCACGCGCAAAAACATCGATACATCGGCCACGCTGCCCTTATAGGCGGACGGATCGGCCTTGTAGACCTTCATATCCGAGGCAAAACCGATCTTGTCGGCGATCATCTTGACTGCCTCGAACCACTTGGTGTTGTCGTCGGCGGGGTCGTAGACCAGCATAAAGAGATCGAGCGCCTTTTTCACATCCACCCGATCAAAAGAATCGGGGATTGCCTCCTCTTCGCGGAAGATTGAATCGTAGAAAAAGGAGAGATAGGGCTTGACATCCCGCCAGACGGCGAAATCCTTCCGGGGCTTCTTGCCGCCGCGTCCGATCGAAAGGATGCGCTTGGCGTAGGCGGGGTCGGCGGTCAGAAGCGAATAAAGCTCTTTGTCATAGTCGATCGCCCAGCCGATCAGATCGTCATAGACCTTGTCCGCCGGCATCATCGAGATCACATTCTTCGACACATCGTTCAGCTTGTCGTAATCAAAGAGCGAGCCGGAGATGCTCATTTTTTTAATCGAGAAGGGAAACGCCGTATAGGGCTCGCCGGGG
>CAZGQH010000323.1:0-2166 GCA_964527575.1 uncultured Lachnospiraceae bacterium | reverse complement strand
GCACCGCAGGTCTCCAGCGAGGAAAGGGTGTGCTTCTTGGAGGAGCCGGTAGCGCCGCCGCAGCCGTCGCGGCCGGTGCGGCCGCCGAGCAGGATCACCACATCCCCGTCTTCGGGGCGCTCCCGCCGCACATTGGCGGCCGGAGCCGCCGCAATCACCGCGCCGATCTCCATGCGCTTGGCCGCATAGCCCTCGTGGTAGATCTCGTCCACGATGCCGGTGGCAAGGCCGATCTGGTTGCCGTAGGAGGAATAGCCCGCCGCCGCAGTCTGTACGATCTTTCTCTGAGGCAGCTTGCCCGGAATGGTCTCGGCCACCGGACGGGTGGGGTCGGCCGCACCGGTGACGCGCATGGCCGCATAGACATAGGAGCGGCCGGACAGCGGGTCACGGATGGCGCCGCCGATGCAGGTGGCCGCACCGCCGAAGGGCTCGATCTCGGTGGGGTGGTTGTGGGTCTCATTCTTGAAGAGGAGCAGCCAATCCTCCTTGACCCCCTCCACCTCGATCTCCATCTTGACGGTGCAGGCGTTGATCTCCTCCGACTCGTCCAGCTTGTCGAGAAGACCCTGCTTTTTGAGATAGCGTCCCGCCAGCGTGGCGATGTCCATCAGGTTCTGAGGCTTTTTGCGGCCGAGCTTCTCCCGCACGGAAAGATACTCTTTGTAGGCATCCTCCAACAGCTTGTCCTCAAAATGCACCTCATCAATAGTCGTTAAGAAGGTAGTGTGGCGACAGTGATCCGACCAGTAGGTATCGATCATTTTGATCTCGGTGATGGTGGGATCCCGCTTTTCCGAGACAAAATAGTCCCGGCAGAACCGGATGTCATCGAGATCCATGGCAAGGCCGTATTCCGCGATAAAAGCCGCAAGCCCCGCCTCGTCAAGGGAGGTAAATCCGGTCAGGGTCGCCACCGAATCCGGAATCTCATAGCGAACCGCAAGGGTCTCGGGCAGCGCCAGGGAGGCTTCCCGAGCCTCCACAGGGTTGATAACATACTTCTTGATCTTGGCGATATCCTCCTCGCTCAGGCTGCCGTTCAGCGAATAGACCTTCGCCGTCCGGATCGTCGGCCGCTCGCCGCAGGAGATAATCTGGATGCACTGAGCGGCAGAATCGGCGCGCTGGTCAAACTGACCGGGCAGATACTCCACGGCAAAAACCACATCGCCCCCTGCGGGAAGCGCATCGGTCACAAGATCGAGCTGGGGCTCGGAAAAGACGGTTCTCACCGCCTCCTCGAAGAGCTCCTTTTCGATATTCTCCACATCGTAGCGGTTGAAAAGACGGACACCGGTCAGCCCGGTAATACCCAAAAGGCCGCGCAGCTCACTGAAAAGAGCCTTCGCCTCGTTGGCAAGCTCCTCCCGCTTTTCCACAAAAATTCTATATACCATGTCGATGAAAAATCCTTTCCCTATCGCTTATGATCGCTTATGAAAATCGCTCCTGCGAAATGATAAATCCCGTCTGGCGGTCGATCCATTCAATTAACATGTATCGCAATATAGTTTAATTATTGGGCATCCAGCGCTCTTTTTCCGATATCCTTCCGCCAGAAGGCGTTGGCAAAGGAGACCTTTTCCACGCCGGCATAGGCCTCTTTGACCGCGTCCTTCAGCGTGTCGGCCACCGCCGTCACACCCAATACCCGGCCGCCGGAGGTCAGAAGCGCATCGCCCTTCTTCTCCGCCCCCGCCACATAGACCCGATCGCGCACCGCGTCGTCAATTGTGATGGGAAAGCCCTTTTCGTAGCTTGTGGGATACCCTGCAGAAGCCATGATGACACAGCAGGCACTTGCCTTTCGGAAGACCACCGGACAATCGGCCAGTTTCTCCTCGGTGACTGCCTGCATCACCGTGAAAAGATCGCTCTCAAGAAGCGGGAGCACCACCTGCGTTTCGGGATCGCCGAAGCGGCAGTTGTACTCGATCACCCGGGGGCCCTTCTCGGTGAGCATCAGGCCGAAGTACAGGCAGCCCTTGAAGGGACACCCTTCGGCCGCCATCGCCTTAATGGTGGGAAGGAAGATGGTCTCTCTGCAGAGGGCTGCCACCTCGTCGGTATAATAGGGGTTGGGAGCAACCGTCCCCATGCCGCCGGTATTCAGTCCGGTGTCGTTGTCCCCTGCCCGCTTGTGATCCATGGAGGAGACCATGG
>CAZGQH010000322.1:0-2177 GCA_964527575.1 uncultured Lachnospiraceae bacterium | reverse complement strand
GCAATGGTATAGGCTGCCGCCAGACAGAGAAGGCCGAAGAGAGCAAGACCGGCCTTTGCCTTCGGCTCCTTTTCGCCGTGCTTCTCACTGGCGAGAAGCACGAGAGAGCCCGAACGGACGATACCGAACAGGGTGTAGAGAAGAATCAGGAAAAAGATTGTGCCAAAGAGAAGAAAGGCCTTCCCCACGGTATAAAGGGAGACCGAGAGACGGAAGCTGATTTCTCCCTCCAAAATATTCGTCAGTCCCAGCTCAAAGAGCTTGGAGAGCGCAACCCCGAAGAGCGTGCCGAAGAAAAACGCGGCGGCAAAGAGAAAGACGGTCTCCACCGTCAGAATCCCGGCCAGATGTCCCTTTCCCATGCCCAGAATGTTATAGAGACCGAACTCGCTTCTCCGCCGCCGGATCAGGAAAGAATAGGAGTAGAAGAGGAAAAAGAGCGAAAAAATCGCGATGACATAGCTGCCCAGCGAAAGAAGCTGCGCGGCGGTGCGTCCGCCCCGCATGGTGGAGAGCAGATCGGAAACCGACAGAAAGGCCACGATGTAGTACATCATCACCAGCCCCATGGCGGTCAGAAAATAGGGGATATAGAGCTTCTTATTTTTCGACATGCCCATGAAGGCCAGCCGGGGATAGAGAGAAAGCTTCATTGCCGCTCACCGCCCGTCGTCAGAAGAGTTAAGGTATCGGCGATGCGCTGATAGAAGACCGTCTCCGGGTGATCGCCCCGGTAGAGCTGGTGAAAGACCTCCCCGTCCCGGATGAAAAGCACCCGCCCCGCGTGGCTGGCCGCCTTGACCGAGTGGGTCACCATGAGAAGGGTATGCCCCTGCCGGTGGATCTCTCCGAAGAGCGAAAGCAGCTCGTCGGTGGAGCGGGAATCGAGGGCACCGGTGGGCTCATCGGCCAGAATCAGCTTGGGAGAGGTAATCAGCGCCCGCGCCACCGCCGCCTTCTGCTTCTGACCGCCCGAGATCTCATAGGGATATTTCTTGAGAAGGGCGGTAATTCCCAACGTTTCGGCCACCGGGTCGAGGCGCGCCTTCATTTCGGAATATCCCTTCCCTGCCAGCACCAGCGGCAGAAAGATATTGTCCTCCACCGTAAAAGTGTCAAGCAGGTTGAACTCCTGAAAGACAAATCCCAGCTTGTCCCGGCGAAAGGCCGCCATCTTTCCCTCCGGCAGCCCGGCAATATCTTCCCCGCCGAGAAGCACCCTGCCCGAAGTGGGTTTGTCCAACGCCGCCAGAATGTTGAGTAGCGTGGTCTTGCCCGACCCGGACTCGCCCATGACAGCAACAAACTCTCCTTCCTCTACGGTAAATTGACATTTTTCAACGCCTCCACCGCCTGCCCGCCAAAACGCGGGGTGTAGACCTTGCGAAGACGGCTGACTTCCAATAGACTCATTTGTTAAATCCTCCCGAAAATTTACTTTCCGGTGACAGTATAGCAAAACAGGCGGCCGTTCTGCCATCGAATCGCCTTACATTTTTCCCGCCGGTCTTACAAAAATGTAAGACCGGCGGGAAACCATTTAAAAAAGACATACGACTTGGAGCACGCTGCGGTCTGTTTTCGGCTGCGGTCTGTTTTGAGCTGCGGTTTATTCCAAAACCGTCTTTCTCCGGGTGAGGTCGATCCGTACTTCGGTTCCCTTTCCCAGGGTGGAAGAAATCGAAAAGCCGTGACCGAGATTGTCAAGAATCCGCCGGCAGAGATAAAGACCGATGCCGCTGGCCCGCTTGTCCGCCCGGCCGTTATAGCCGGTATACCCCCGCTCGCAGACCCGCGGCAGATCCTCGGGAGCGATGCCGATTCCGGTATCCCGAATTATGAAAATACCCGGCTCCTGAAAGGCAAGGGTCACGCTTCCCTCTCTTGTATACTTCAGGGCGTTGGAGAGAAGCTGCTCGATCACAAAGGCCAGCCACTTCTCATCGGTCAGCACATAGGAGGAAAAGGGCTCATAGACCAGCGTCAGGCGGCGCGCCGCAAATTCCGGCGCAAAGCGGCGCAGACACTGCTTCACGAGCGGATCGAGCGCGCACTCTTTTATCACATAATCGTTTGCCTCCCCGTCCAGCCGAAGATAGGTCAGCACCATGTCGGCATACTGCTCGATGCGAAAGAGCTCCGAGAGAAGCTGCCCAGCAAGGGGTGAGTCCTCCCCC
>CAZGQH010000321.1:0-2228 GCA_964527575.1 uncultured Lachnospiraceae bacterium | reverse complement strand
GTGGTCATCGATGTGGGCATGGATCGGGACGAGAACGGCAAGCTCTGCGGGGATGTGGACTTCGACAAGGTAGCTCCCAAGTGTTCCTTTATCACCCCGGTCCCCGGCGGGGTGGGTCCCATGACCATCACCATGCTTCTGAAGAACACCCTTGCCTCGGCCGAGAGCCGCACATAATCCAAAACCGCACATCCCCCGCCCCTTCTCTCTCTCTGCTTTTTCAAAACCCCGGCCGGACGCTCGGCCGGGGTTTTCTGTTTTTCTATCCCGATACCGCCGGCTGGAACCAAAAGCGTCCCGTTCCGACTCCTGATCGTAAAAAAATTCCCTGATATCCTGTTTTTTCCCCTTTTTATATATTTTACATATAAATATTCGGCCAAATTTGCTTTTCTGCCTTGCATTTTCATACAAAGAAGTGTATAATTAAGCCGGTTTTGGCACTCCACGGCAAATTGCAGAGACTCCCAGCAGAGATATAATCCTGTGGGTTTTCTGAAAAAATGTGCTATAAAAGCCGAAACCGGCAATGGAGGTAATTCACATGTTCCAAAATAGTCTGGCGGCGCTTAACACAGACCTGGCAGCGCTCGGAAGCATCCTATCGATTGTTTCGATCATGATCACAATCGTCGCCGCGGTTCTTCTTATCGTTTGCGCAATCATCGGTCTGAAGCGGGGAACGATCCATTCGCTGCTGCGCTTCGGTGCCGTGGTCATCGCCGCCCTCTTGGCCGTTGGCCTTACCTTTGCCCTCAGGAATGTGATCGGCACCCTGATGCAGCCGGTCATGAATTCGCTGATCGGCGATCTGGCCTCTTCCGAACTCACCGAGGCCAGCCCTACTTTACTTAAGCTGATGAACGATCTCCCCGGCTCCCTGATGGCGCCCTTTCTCTTCGCAATTCTTTTCTTTTTACTGAACATCATCCTTCTCATCGTCTATAAGATCGTTAAGAAGATTCCGATCTTCAATAAGAAACTCATCCCCAAGAAACTCGGCAAGGTGAGCATCGACCGGATGGTCAGCGCGGTTATCAGCGTGATCTGCGGTCTCTTCCTCATCGTCTTCTTCACCCGTCCCATAGCAGGCTATCTCAGTCTGGCCGAGGATGTGGTGCTCCAGTTTGAAAAGGTGGAAACGGCCGACAAAGAGCTGAGCGAGGAAGTTGCGGAGCTGGAATCGAATGTCGTAACTCCGCTGGCTCACAATCCGGTATTTGTCACCTCTGGCGCCCTGACCGGACAGGCGATCTTCAACAGCGTCTCCTCGATCTCTACCGAAAGCGGCCGGATCGTTTGGGAGAAGGAACTGGTAGTTCTCTTCCAGGCCTACAACCGGATGACCCCGCTTGTCAATTCCGGCTTTGATCTGGAGCATTTTGACAAGACGCAGGCCGATGCCCTGCGCGGCCTTTCCGAGGATATCGGCAGATCGGTGCTCATTACCCAGATCGTCTCCGACATCCTGCCCCGCGCCGCGTCTGTCTGGAACGACGGCGGTATCTTCTTCGAAGTCGAAAGCCCGGTAAAGACCGCCCCCGACGCGCTCCGCCCCTTCATGGAGAACGTTTTTGATATCTTAGAGAAAACCACCCCCGCTACCTTGAAGGATAACCTTTACACCGTTGCGGATGTTCTGGCCACCCTGGCGGAATCGGGCACCTTCTCGATGCTCTCCGGCGGCGCTTCCACCAAAGAGCTTCTGACCGCCCTCTCGGACGGTACGATCGCAGAGATTCTCGACTCGCTCAATGCCAACGAGAACATGCAGCCCCTTGTGCAGGAGATGGCCAATCTGGGCTATGAGGCCATCCGGGAAAATCTCGCACTCTCGGAGAGCGGCGAGGAGGTCTTCGACGAGGTGGTCGAAGAGCTGAACGCCGAGATCGCCAAGACCGAGAGCATCGCGGACTACGACCAAAAGGTCGAAACCCTCTCGGACAGCATCACCGATATCCTTGCCAAGCACGGCGCCAGCGCCACCGAAGAGGAGATCGCTCTCTACGCCCAGTGCTTAGTCGGCACCGGTCCGATTACTGTCGGCGGCAGTAAGAAATAAGAGCCGGCAAATTCACAAAAAATCAAGAAAGCAAAGGGAAATTTGTCAGAAAACACTTGACAAACTTCCCTTTCTTTATTATAATACAAAGTGCCGCATAATGTCGTGGCCCCTAAAAGGCAGTTGCCTGCCCGACTTAGCGAGTCCTGTACCCAAACGGTACAAT
>CAZGQH010000320.1:0-2241 GCA_964527575.1 uncultured Lachnospiraceae bacterium | reverse complement strand
ACCGAGATCAAAACGGTGATCGGTGCTGCTCCCGAGTTTTTCGGCATTGCGGAAGATATGGTGAAGGAAGGCGTCTATCGGGGAAGCGAACTGAATGTCGCGTCCCTTCTGAACAATCCCGCCTACTATGAAAAGTTGGCAGCCAGTGTGGAAGAGGTGGCAGGCGCCGAGATTCCGAACTTCTCACTCTTCGGTCTCAATTTAGGCACAAATCCTACCTTTACTTCCTTTTTGATCTTAATCCCCATTCTGGTATTTGTTTCCCAGTTTTTAAGCATGAAGCTCACCCGGAAGCTCAATCCTCAGCCGATGGGTACCCCCGATCAGGGATGTGCCAACTATATCATGGACATCGGTATGCCGCTGATGACCATGGTGATGGCCTTCGGATTCCCTGCCCTTCTCGGCATCTACTGGATTTTCCAGAACCTGATCGGTATGCTGCAGCAGTTCCTTCTGAAGCTGGCGCTTCCTCTTCCCAAGTTTACTGAGGAAGATTATAAGAACGCCGAACGCGCTCTGCGGGGCAAGGAACCGAAGGGCAGCGCGGGACAGCGGAATTTCGATACGGGAAAGAAGTATCGCTCCCTTCACAACATTGACGCCGACGATGACGACGGCGAACAGAAGTGAAAAAGTAAAGACGACAGCGATTGATGAAAGGAAAAGGGTTATAAGAAAACCATGAAAAAAGAATATGTGGCAAGCGGAAAAACAATTGAGCTGGCAGTAGAACGGGGCGCCCGGGAGCTGGGCGTGCCGGTCGATCAGGTGACTTATGAGGTGCTTGCCGAGCCGAAGAAGGGCTTTCTCGGCTTCGGAGAAGTGCCCGCCAAGGTCAAGGTAGTCTTTGAACAGCTGCCGGTGGATATCGGCTGTGCTTTTCTTGAGACGCTTTTTACCAATATGGGTCTTGAGGCCGATCTTTCGGTGGATGCCGGACAGGACGGCAACAAGGTGATCAATCTCACCGGACCGGAAGCCGACATGATCGTCGGCCATCACGGCGACACGCTGGATCAGCTGCAGTATTTGGTGAATCTGGCGGCCAACAAGAAGACCGGCGAAGAGGACGAGCGGGAGTACACCCGGATTTTGGTGGACATCGAAGGCTATCGCGCCAAGCGCGAGGAGACCCTGCGGGGTCTGGCAAGACGCACCGCCGCCCGGGTTCTGAAGTACAAGCGCAGCGTGACTTTGGAGCCCATGTGCGCTTACGAGCGCCGCATCATCCATTCGGAGATTCAGGGCATTCCCGGTGTGTCCACCAACAGCATCGGCGTGGAGAACAACCGCCGTATCGTAGTCTTTTTGGACAACACCGGACGGTAATTTGATATTCAGTCGGCTATACGCCGACTGAATATCGGGAAAAGAGAACAGGGAGTAGGACAGATTTAGTGATTTTGCACAAGTTTGTCCCACTCTTTTTGTTTTATCAGGAGAAACAGACGAAAAAGAAACACCAAAACCTTTACAAGGAAGAAAATACATGCTACAATAGAAAAAAACGGAATACAGGAGGCAGAGAGAAATCATGAAGATCGTGACTTTTGGCGATATGATGCTGCGACTGACGCCGCCGGGCTCAAAGCGGCTGGTGCAGGCCGACAGCTTCGATGCCTATTACGGCGGAGCGGAGGCCAATGTGGCACAGTCTATTGCCCTTCTCGGTGAAAGGGCCGTCTTTGTCACCAAGCTTCCCGAAGGGGAGCTGGGAGAAGGGGCGCTTGCCTCCCTGCGCCGGTTCGGGGTGGATACCGGCAGGGTTCTCAGGGGAAAGGGACGGCTGGGACTCTGCTTTCGCGAGCGGGGAGCCGACCGCCGCCGGGACCGTACTCTCTATGACCGGACGGGCTCTGCCCTGTCTTTTGCCGAACCGGAGGAATTTGACTGGGAGGAGCTTCTCTCGGGAGCGGACTTCTTCTATTTTTCGGGGATCACCCCTGCCCTCGGCGAGAGTGTGACGGCCATCTGTCTTGCGGCCTGCAAGGCTGCTAAGCGCCTCGGGGTGACGGTGGCTTTCGATCCCAATTACCGGGAAAGTCTCTGGAGCCTGGCGGAGGCAGCCGCCTGTTTTGAAAAGATTCTTCCCTATGTGGATATACTCATCGCCAACGAAAGCCAAGTGGTTGCCCTTTCGGGAATCTCCTACAGCCCGCTCGCCATTGTGAAGGACAAGGTGACCGACTGGGGCTATGAGAATCTGGCAAAAACTCTCTGTAAGCGGTATTTTATCCG
>CAZGQH010000319.1:0-2245 GCA_964527575.1 uncultured Lachnospiraceae bacterium | reverse complement strand
GGTCAGCGCCCAGCCGGCATTTTCCGGACGGAAAATCACGCCGAGGGTCATGACAGCGAGGATCGGTCCCACTGAGGAGAGGGCCACCAGACCGAAGGCGTCGGCCTCGGCATTTTTATCCGAGCGGATCGAGGAGGCACCCACTCCCAGTGCCATAATGAAGGGGACCGTCATGGGGCCGGTGGTCACGCCTCCCGAGTCGAAGGAGAGGGGAATGAAGTTGGCGGGCACAAAGAAGAGCAGAATAAAGACGATCGCATAGGAGGCAAGGAGCAGGTAGGAGAGCTTTATGCCGAAAACGATGCGGAGCATGGCCAAAACGAGGAAGATGCCTACCCCGAGTCCCACAGCGAGGATCAGAATAAAGGGCTCGATCGAGTCGGAGACCTGACCGGCCAGGACGGTGAGATCGGGCTCCGAGACGGTAATCATCACCCCTACAAGGAAGGAGAGCAGAATAATCTGGGAAAGCCGGCGGGAACGGGTCATTTTGGCGCCCACATATTCTCCCATGCGGGCCATAGAGATTTCGGCTCCCAGGGTAAAGAGTCCCATGCCCACAATCAGAAGGAGGGACCCCATCAGAAAGGAGAGAAAAGTGCCGGACGGAATGTCGGCGACGAGAAAAGCCACAACGGCTACCACTAAGGTAACCGGCAGAACCGAGGACACCGATTCCCGGATTCTTCTGGTAATAACAGTATGAAGCTGCCGCATAGACCCTCCCTTCCGCGCCGTTTTTTGCTTATTGTTACGAAAAAACGGTAACGATGGTCGAATATGTTACAAAACAAGTTTACAATGCTTTATGATGAAACTTTTGCAACATCATTTTACCATACAGGCAGAAAAGAGTCAAGAGGCAAAATGCCGATTCCGCGCCCTTTTTCGGTCCGGTATTTGGCGGAGAAGGAGAGGTTTTCAGCTTCGGCTGCGGGAATGCCTGTCCGCCAGCAGCGAAAGGCCGCGGGTAAGGCGGGGAAGAAGAAGCGCCGATGCGAGAGAGGCGGCAAGGCCCACTGCCAGTCCGCCCAGAACGTCGGTGGGAAAATGCAGGTAGAAGTAGAGGCGGGAGAAGGCAATGAGGGTCGCCAGAACGAGAGCCGGCGTTCCCGCCTTTTTGTTCTGCCAGAAGAGGGCGAAGGCGCCGGAGAAGGAGACCGTGGCGTGCCCCGAGGGAAAGGAGGTGTCGCCGGGCAGAGGAACCTTAATCGAAAGCTCCCGCAGTTCATAGGGGCGGGGGCGTGCGATGATCGGTTTCAGAAGAAGATTGGTGACGATGGTGGAGAGAATCAGGGAGACCGCCATGGCAAGGCCGAGGCGGCGGGTTCTCTTAAAGCAGAGAAGGATAAGGGCGAGCAGGATCCAGAACCAGCCGCCGTCGGCCAAAAAGGTCACAATCCTGAAAAATACATCCAGAAAGCCGCAGCTCATGTGCGCGGTGATCCAGTCGTTGATGGCAAAATCGATGCGATAGAGTGTCTCCATGGTACTTCCTTGTTCGGTATTGGCGCGTTTTTCTCAGATCTCGGGGATTTTGGCGGGTTCTCCCAGAGGAAAGAGCGTGAGGTCGGGGTGCAGATTGTTCAGGTTTTTATAATCCTTAAGATCCGAGCAGATGACGGCAAAGAGTGGGCGGTGTTTTTCCTGTGCCAGCTTGTTGAGAAAGTCCGCGAAGCCGCCGGTTCCCTTGTAGATGCCGAAGAGTGCTTCTCCGTTCTGGTCGAGGGCGGTGTGTACCCGGACTTTTTTCATATTGCTTCCCGGAAGCTTGGGAGTGAGAGTATAGACCCAGCAGAGGGCGGCACCGGATTCCAGAGCCGAGAGGCGGATCTTCGGATATTCGGCGGCGCACCAGCTTTGCGCGGCGGGCGTTTTGGTGACGGCCAGCTCCTCTTCCCCCACAGTGAGGCCGTAGTGGGAGAGAAAGGCCGCCACGCTGCGGTCGGAGGGGTCGTTCTGAGAAGCCTTGTGAATCAAACGCCGCAGGCTTTTCCCGCTCCAGAGCATACCCTCGCCGCATTCCAGCCCTTTGGGGGTGGCGTTGATCATCAGCTGGAGAAAGAAGGCGGCCTGCTCGGGGGTGACAGTGTAATCCACTCCGTCGGCTTCCGCCTTTTTTTCCTTCTGGTAACGGGCAAAAGCGGATTCGATCGAGCGAAGCTCGGCGATGGGGCAATTGTAGATTCCCACTAACTTCTCGGGGGGTGTCCCGGATTTGAGCAGAATCAGCACCTCATGCTGT
>CAZGQH010000318.1:0-2248 GCA_964527575.1 uncultured Lachnospiraceae bacterium | reverse complement strand
GGGCATCTCACCGATGACGCAGAGATCGTCCTCATCAACGGCGGCCAGCCGGTTTATGACTATATCATTTCATTAGAATAAAGCTTTCCTTTCAAAAGAGACACACCGCCATAGGATTCTATGGCGGTGTGTCTCTTTTGAAACCGATTTTTTGAGAGCGAAGAAGGGTAAAAGCTTTAATCGGCCGGGTAGCAGCGTCCGTTTTTCCGGTCGGCCCAGAAGCGGCCGGAAAGGGGAAGGGAATAGAGCTCCAGCCCGGGGAGAAAAGCCTCGGGATGCTTTTCCAGAAAGGCGCGCTTTTCCTCCCGGTCAGGGGTCAGCCGGTCAAAGGCAAGGGCAGGGGGGAGGTGACCCTGCTCGTGCTCCAGAAAGTCGAGGGCAAGGGCTTCCTTCAGCGCGGGGTCGGGCGCTTGTCCGCCTTGGTCCGCATCGCCGGAAGGAGTCTCTTTGCCGAAAAGGGGAGGGGCAGTTTCGCTCTTTTTCATCCCGCCGGACAGAGTGAGAAGGGCGGTGTAGGCCTGCCGCTGGGAGAGCGCGTTCAGGTCGGGATAACGGTCGGCCAGTGCGGAAAAGAGGCCGAAGGGGGTCATCCTGTCGGCAAGAAGGGCGACCGAGCGGGGAAAACGTCCGCTGTTTCCGAAGCGCTCCAGTGCTGCTGCCATCCGCTTCAGATGAGCGATCTCTTCAAAGGAGAAGCCGTCGCAGGAGAGAATCTCGTAGGGAGGTTCTTCGGTGAAGAGAGCGTGATATTCCTCCTTGATCTCGTTCATGGCGGTGCCTCCCAAGAGCTTGAGAAACCCCAGTTGCAGCTGGTGGCACTTGCCGAAGAGCGAATTGAAGGAGCGGGTCAGACGCGGCATGTTGTCTTGGGGAAGCCCCACAATGAGGTCGGCGTGAAGGTGGATGTTGCCGAGCCGGCAGAGTTCCTCCAGCCATGCCAGCGTCTTTTCCGGATCGTCCTGCCGGTGTACCGCAGATAGCACTTCGGGATCGGTGGATTGTACGCCGATCTCAAACTGGAGCTTGCCCGCGGGGAAGCGGGCGAGGAGCGCCATGGTCCGCTCATCCAAGAGGGAGGCGCAGACCTCGAAGTGATAGCGCTTGCTGTAGTCCGGGGAGAGCAGCGCTTCCCAGATGGCAAAGGCGCGCTCCCGATTAAAATTAAAGGTGCGGTCGATAAATTTGACCACCTGAACCCCCGCAATCTTTTCAAAACGGGCGAGGTCGGCCAGCGTATCGGCCACGCTTTTCGCCCGGATATGCGGTGTGGTGTGATGAGAGGAGAGGCAGTAGGCACAGTGAAAGGGGCAGCCCCGGGCTGACTCGTAATAGAGAATTCCGTGATCGAGGCTCTCGCCCTCTAGGTAAGGGGCGGGGGTCTTTTCAAAATCGGGGGCGATGCCGCCCTCGAGGATGCGCTGCTCCTTCGGCAGACATTCTCCCCAGCGCAGCACCTCCTTGCAGTAGGTCACGATGGCTTCCTCCCCTTCGCCGCGGATCAGGCAGTCGATGTAGGGATGTGCCACTAACCAATCCTCCCCCCGGAAAGAGACTTCCGGCCCGCCGAAGAGGATCTTTGCCTCGGGGCAGAGCTTCTTCAGATTGGCCGCCAGCTTCAGATGGGCTTCGACATTCCAGATGTAGGTGGAGAAGGCATAAACCGCGGCCTGCTCCCTCACAAGGGCAGCCAAAAGCTCGGTTTTACTGTCCTTTTCGGTGCCCTCAATCCGTTTGGCGGCAATCCCCTTTTTCTCTAAGGCAGCGGCAAGACAGCGGATGGCTAAATTGTTCTGAACATAGGAGGTATTGATCGAAAAGAGAACGACAGACATGGGGCTTCCTTTCTGCGGCGTAAGATGGGAAAAAGGACGCGGAGAAACCGCGTCCTTCCTGTTTATTGTGCGATGATTGTCTCGACCAGTGCCAGCGCCTCGTCGATTTTGGAGAGATCCTTTCCTCCGGCTGTGGCGGAATCGGGGCGTCCTCCGCCGCCTCCTCCGCAGAGGACAGCCATTTCCTTGACCAGCTTGCCGGCGGCATAGCCGGCGGCTACGGCGTTTTTGCCGCAGGAGACGAGGAAGTTCAGCCGCCCCTCATTCACAAGGGCAATGGCGGCAATCGAATCGGCGTCCTTGGCGCGCAGGTCGTCGCAGACACCTCGGACGGCGTCAAGCGAGACCGACTCGAGCTTGGCGGTGGTCAGACGGAATCCCTTGACCTCCTTCGCTCCTGCGAAGAGGGAAGCCAG
>CAZGQH010000317.1:0-2287 GCA_964527575.1 uncultured Lachnospiraceae bacterium | reverse complement strand
GGTGCCGAAAGCCTTTACCACCCGAATGCCTGAGAAAATGTCATGCAGGAAGGTCTCGACCCGGGAGGATTTCTCCCACTGAGTGTGATACATCTTCCGCACCCTTTTCCGAAACTGCCAGTTCAGGAAAAAGACAATCGGCATGGGACCGATGATAAAGAGCGCCAGCCGCCAGTCGTATAAGAAGAGAACCAGACCGACGCCAAGAAACATCAGAACCTGCTCCACCAAATTCGCGAACTGGTTGGTGAGAAACTGCTGAATCACCGCGGTATCGTTGTTGATCCGGTGCATCAGGTTGCCCGCCGTCCGTCTTGCCACATTGGAGACCGACAGCTTTTCCACCTTTTCAAAGACCGCGTCCCGCAGGCGCACGATCACCCCGCCCGAGGCCGAAATGAGAATCCGGCTGCGTAGAATCGAGATCAGGCGGGAGAGGAGGTTGACCCCCAGAATCGAGAGGATCACCACCGCAAAGCCGCCGAGAAAAGAATTTTTCGGCTGAATATACTCGTCAACCAGCACCTTGTTGAGAAGAGGTGCGATGAGATTGACGGCAGTCACCGTAAAAAACAGGATGATCGACAGGAAGAGAAAGGCGCGGCTGCCCTTCAGAAAATCCCACAGCTGCTTGATGACGCGCTTCCTGCTGCGGCAGCGGGAACATACCTCTCCGGAGGAGTTCTGCAGAGGCCGCCCGCACTTGATGCAGACCGAGGCCCGCTCGTCCACCGGACGCACCCGGTCATCCTTGCCCTCCAAAAGGTCGGCATAGCGCTTGGCCAAGAGATAATACGCGGTCTTCTGCTTCATCCGGCTCCGGAAGAGTACCTTATCTCCGGAAGTAATAACCGCCGTTCCCTCCAAAATCTCGCAGGAAAGTGGCTCTCCTTCGGGAATATCGACCTCGCCGACCAACTCCCCCTCCTGCCAGAGAGTCACCCGTCCTTTGTCGATCAGGGCTGCGCCACGCACGATATAGGGGCCGCCCTCCCGAAGGGGTTCTTCCCTCTTCTTTTTTTCTTTGCGGCAGTTCTTCGCCGGATCGGTTTTGGGCCCGATCTTTTTGTCCGAGAGATCGTACAGGGCGAGAAGTGCGGGAGGCTCTTCGCCGGAAAACCAGCCCTCGCCCTTTAATTTTTCAAAGATTTTTGTTTCGCGCTCGGTCATGCGGACGCCTCGCTTTCTTCGTCACTTACACGCTTCAGAGATAGAGCTCCACCTTGCGGAAGGAAGCCTTGTCCAGTTTCCCCGCGTCAGGGATCTCATAGCGACCGCCATCCACATCGGTGATGATAGCGCGGCCGCCGGGAAGTGACAGCACCGAACGAAAGGTGTCCTTCACCGAAAAGGTGATCCGCCCCACGTCGGTCTCCACATCCCAGTTGGAAAAGCCGTATTTGTCCTTCATGGCGTAGATTTTTGTGATCTTCGGGGTGAAATAGACCCGCTCCAGCTCCTCCTTGAGAAGGGCGGCGTCTTTCCCGAAAAGCTCCACCTCCCGGATGACGCCGATCTCCTCGCTCGCAGGCGTCATAACCGAGATATTCTGCCAGAGCTCCTCAAAGGGAAACATCCGGCGAAGCTTAATGATACCGTGGTCAACGACTTCCGTTCCCCCCGCCTCACCCGGCAGGGTGGTCTTCAGGCCGAGAAAATCTCCCTTCTTATAGAAGACTGCGTTTTCCGGGGTCAGATAGATGATTTTAATAACCTGATCAAAGCTGCTTGCCATTGTAAAACCTTCCTTAAAATACGCTTTTACTCGGTGACGCCGACATTTTTCAAGGCGTCCAGCTGAAGCTTATAGAGCTTGTAATATTCGCCCTTTTTCGCAAGAAGCTCGGCGTGAGTGCCGCTCTCGGTGACCTTGCCGCCGCTCACCACGATCAGGGAGTCGGCATTTTTCAGCGTGGAGAGTCGATGGGCGATCATGATGGTGGTGCGCCCCTTGGAGAGGCTGTCCAGCGTGTTCTGGATCCGCCGCTCGGTCTGAGTGTCCATCGCCGCCGTGGCCTCGTCTAAAATCAGAATCCGGGGATTGCGAAGCAGTGCCCGGGCAATGGAGATCCGCTGGCGCTCGCCGCCCGACAGATCCTTGTGGCCGAAGCCCACCATGGTGGAATAGGCGTCGGGCAGCTTGATGATGAAATCGTGGGCGCCTGCGGCCTTGGCGGCCTCGATGACCTCCTCTTCAGTGGCCTCGCTGTTGGCATAACGGATGTTGTCAAAGAGCGTGCCTACAAAGAGATAGGTCTCCTGGGAGACGATGGCGATATTCCGCCGC
>CAZGQH010000316.1:0-2290 GCA_964527575.1 uncultured Lachnospiraceae bacterium | reverse complement strand
CGGCCGGAGGGCGCCGACTAGGTGGAATCCAATCTCTGCAAGATCCGCCGGGAAGACGAGAGCTCCTTTGTGGTGGCCAACGGCGAGAATGCCGATCTCGGCAACGGCATTACCGAGAATACGGCCAAGCGGCTCTTTACCGCCGGGGTGGATGTCCTCACCAGCGGCAACCACATCTGGCAGAAGAGCGGCATCTATCCCTTTTTGGATGACTGTGAGGCCATTTTGCGCCCCTGCAATTATCCCGGATCAAATCCCGGTCACGGCAGCGTGATTCTCGAGGCCGAGGGGCTGGCGATTTTGGTCATCAATGTGCAGGGACTGGTCTTTATGGAGCCTCTTGCCTCTCCTTTTGACGCGGTAGAAGCGATTTTGGAGAAGAACAAAGGGCGCTACGATCTCGCGATTTTAGATATCCATGCGGAGGCCACCAGCGAAAAGGCGGCGCTTGCTCATTATTTTGACGGAAAGATCGATGTCATCTGCGGTACTCACACCCATGTGCAGACCGCTGACGAGCGGATTCTGCCCGGCGGCAGCGCCTTTATCAGCGATCTTGGCATGTGCGGGGTGCAGAATTCCGCCTTGGGAGTGAAGTATGAGCCGATTATTCAGAAGCTCCGCACCGGGATGCCCCAGCGCTTCGAACTGGCCACCGGTCCGGTGACCATGAACAGCGTAATTTTTGTCTATTCCCGGCAAAAGGAGAAGATCGAGTTCGTCAAGCGGGTGAATTTTTCCTGACAACACCTGATGAAGGGAGAAAAAACGGTTATACTGTAAGAGAAAGAGCCGGTGGGAGAACAAAGGGGTTCTTCGGCCGGCTCCTCTACATGCAGTTTTTCACGAATTTATGAGGTGTTTTATGGAATTACTCAAGGTTTCGGCCAAATCGAGCCCCAATTTGGTGGCGGGCGCCATCGCCGGCATACTGCGCGAGAAAAAGGAGGTCGAGCTGCAGGCCATCGGGGCGGGCTCGGTCAATCAGGCGGTCAAGGCCATCGCCGTGGCGCGGGTGTTTTTGGAGGGGGACGGCATCGCTATCGCCTGCGTCCCTTATTTTACCGAGGTTTCGGTAGGCGGGGAGGAGAAGACCGCCATCCGCTTTGTCATCGAGGGCAGGGGCTGACGGCATCGGTTTCGGGTAGTGGAAGTTTCCTTCTCCCATTCTTTTGATCTTGACAAACCGTTTTTTCTGTGATAAGATAAAGGCGTAAAAGCTGATACAGCCCCCCGCGACTGACGGAAAGCGTGGAGTACCACGGGGAAACGGGGGCGCTTTACCGCCGACCGTCTGGGCACACGCTCCTTTTTCGGGAGTTGTGTGCCCTTTTTGCGTGGGCGGAAGGAAAAAAGAAAAAGGGAGATTGTAACATGGCGGTTTTGCGGAAAATTATAGAGGGTTTTATGGCGGGGCTTCTCATCGCCATCGGCGGTGCGGTCTATCTGGCCTGTGAAAATAAGGTGGTGGGGGCGGTCTTCTTCTCGGTGGCGCTTCTCTCGATCTGCATGAAGGGCTATTCGCTTTTCACCGGTAAGGTGGGCTATCTTCCCGAAAAACACGGAAAAGAGGAGTTTTCGGTGCTGTTTTTGGGACTTCTCGGAAACTTTCTTGCCACGCTGCTCTTCGGACTTCTTCTTTCGGCGGCGCTGCCGAACCTACATGCCACGGCGGCCGCTCTCGCTGCCGGAAAGCTGGGGCAGCTCTGGTGGCAGACGCTTATCCGCGCCTTCTTCTGCGGTGTGCTGATGTATCTGGCGGTGAGTACCTACCGGGACAACAAGACCCCGCTGGGGATTCTCTTCTGTGTGCCGGTCTTCATTCTGAGCGGCTTTGAGCACTCGATTGCCGACATGGCCTACTTCGCCACCGCCCGGGAGTTCAGCCCCGCTGCTCTCCTCTTCCTCCTCCTTGTGCTGGTGGGCAACGCGGTGGGCGGCATGTTTCTTCCCGCCCTGCGGCTCCTCACCGCTCCCCGTAAGAAGGAAGAGAGCGCGGGCGCCCCTGCTTCTTCGGAGGAGAAGACTGAAGTATCGGTCGGCCGGTGAGGGTGGTTCCTTTTCGGAAAATAAAAGAGAGTCCCATGTCTTTTTCCGGACATGGGACTCTTCTTTTTTTAGGTGTTGCACTTCATATTGTAACCTGCCCCACACCAGGCTCCCTCCGGGAGGGAGCTCCCGACGGAGTCGGGTGAGGGAGAATGCGTCACTTTGAAGTTATTCTAACTTCAAACTTGCGAAAGGCTCCTTCCACCGCTATCGCGGTCCCTATCCCTCTCGGAGGGAGGCT
>CAZGQH010000315.1:0-2295 GCA_964527575.1 uncultured Lachnospiraceae bacterium | reverse complement strand
ATATCTGCCGGTCTCAGACAGGAGAGGGAACAGAAAATGGGTGAACAAAAAGAACAAAAGATTGCAGAACCGAACATTCCCGGAATGATGAACCGCGGGCAGCGGTTTGCCCAAGTGGAGCATGCCGAAAATGTCAGAGCTACACTGGGTCGTATTATGACTTATTTCACTCGTGAAAAAGTCATGGTGGGCGGGATGCTGCTTGTCGTTGTTTTCGGAACCTTATGCGGAGTGGCAGCTCCTGCCTTGCAAAGCAGTGCCATTGACATAATCGCGAAAAGTGAAAACGGAAATCTTATCATGACAACGGTTCTTATGCTGGCAGTCTATCTTCTTTACAGCGGAAGTCAGCTGATGCAGGGTCTGATCAGTGCCAAACTCAGTCAGCGCATTGTGAAACGGATGCGTGAGGAGCTCTTTGGCAAGCTTATGGATCTGCCTGTGAAATATTTGGATACCCATTCCCACGGCGATGTAATGAGCCGCATGACAAACGATATTGAGAATATTTCATCAACGGTATCGCAGTCGCTTCCTTCTCTGTTTTCGGGTGTGCTTACCATTATCGGTACGGTAACAATTATGCTTTTATATTGTTGGCAGCTGGCGCTGCTCAGCTTTGCTACTGTTTTTTTAACCGTAATTGCTACCAAGGTGCTGTCCAAAAAGGTGCGTAAATTTTCCCGCAGACGGCAGATGCTGTTAGGTCAGCTCAACGGAACGGTGGAGGAAATGGTGTCCGGGTACCGGACGGTTGTTGCTTATAACCGTCAGGATATCACAACAAAGGATTTTTGCGAAACTTCCGACAATCTTACCAAGGCCGGTATTAAAACCGATATTTTTAGTGGAATCATGGGCCCGATTATGAACTGCATCGGCAATATCGGATTTGTAATTATCGCTGCTTTCGGAGGCTATTTCTCAATAAAAGGATTGATTTCAGTCGGCGTTATTTCCGCGTTCATCGTTTATGCTAAGCAGTTCAGCCGTCCGATCAATGAAATCGCTCAGGTTTACGGGCAGCTTCAAACAGCGATTGCCGGTGCAGAGCGTGTATTCGGTGTATTGGAGGAAACCTCTGAGGATTTATCGGGTGAAGATTTCAAAGAGACCGATAATGCCGAGGTTGTGTTTAACCATGTTCAGTTCTCCTATGATTCGGAGCATCCGGTCTTACATGATTTTACACTAACGATTCCGTCAGGGAAAAAGGTAGCGCTGGTCGGCGCAACAGGCAGCGGAAAAACAACGGTGGTAAACCTGCTTATGCGGTTTTACGATACAGACAGCGGAGAAATATGGATAGACCGACAGAAGCTTAGCTGTATGGCAAGGCCGTCTTTACGAAAAAACATTGCGATTGTACTGCAGGATACCGTTTTATTTTCGGATACGGTAAAAAACAATCTGAAATACGGAAATGATAATGCAGATGATGATGAAATAGACAACGCAGCAAAGATGAGCCGCTGCAAAGAGATGATAGAAATGCTGCCGCAGGGATATGATACACTGCTGACCGGTTCCGGTGAAAATATCAGCCAGGGACAGCGCCAGCTGCTTGCAATTGCCCGTGCTTTTGTAGCCGATCCGAAAATATTGATTTTAGATGAGGCCACCTCAAATGTAGATACCCGCACAGAAAAGGCAATTCAGGACGCAATGCATCTTGTCATGCAAAATCGAACCAGCATTGTAATCGCGCACCGTTTGTCAACCATTCGTGATGCCGATATTATCGTTGTTATGGATCACGGAAGGATTGTGGAGAGTGGAGATCACCATACGTTACTGGCACAAAAAGGAAAGTATTATGAATTATATATGACTCAATATGCAGGAATGACAATATAATTACATAAATAATGCTTTCCGCAGGGTGTAAAGGGATGCAGGAACCGGCTTTTATGCCGTTTTTGCAAGCCGAGCGCCTGTCTGTTCGAACAAAAGCGCTGATATTTTTTCGATCGAACGGCAGTTCTCTGAATTTCTATATTTGATTTCATCAGCCCGAGGATTGGAACCTTGTCCCCGGGTCGGTACCGCCTTCCTGTGCTTTTCGCCGCTATGTCGGCCCGTCCGATCGGCCGTTTTTTTCTTCGGAAAGCTGTCGGAGAATGATATTTGAAAGCAGAATAACCGGGAGGTTACGGTCAGAAGCCTATAATAGAAATACAGCCACCGGACGGCATCCGCCGCCCGGTGATTTTTTTGGTGTCCCAATAAACCTCCGGTTTTACCGGGGGAAGGAAAAAGAGCAGAGCTAAAATAAATCCGGCGAGCTTTATGCAA
>CAZGQH010000314.1:0-2302 GCA_964527575.1 uncultured Lachnospiraceae bacterium | reverse complement strand
CCTTTCGGATGAGACCGATTGCTTCTGCTTCTTGGCCGGTCACGAGTCCTTCGCCGCCGCTGAGGGCGCTATCAAGATCGCGCTCAACGCCAACAAGGTCCGCAATAAGCCCCTGCGCGTCATTCTGAACGGCCTTGGCAAGGATGCCGCCATGATTATCTCCCGGATCAACGGCTTCACCTATGTGAAGACTGCTTTCGATCCCTATACCGAAACCGTCACCGTTGTCTCCGAGACCCCCTATTCCCAGGGTCCCAGAGCCGATGTCAAGTGCTACGGCGCAGACAATGTGCCCGAGGGCGTTGCCATCATGAAGCTTGAGAACGTGGGCGTTTCGATCACCGGCAACTCCACCAACCCCACCCGCTTCCAGCATCCCGTTGCCGGCACCTACAAGAAGTGGTGTGTCGAGAACGGCGTAAAGTATTTCTCGGTGGCGTCCGGCGGCGGTACCGGCCGTACCCTCCATCCCGACAACATGGCCGCCGGTCCTTCCTCCTACGGTATGACCGACACCATGGGCCGCATGCACTCCGACGCGCAGTTCGCCGGCTCCTCTTCGGTGCCCGCTCACGTGGAGATGATGGGTCTGATCGGCATGGGCAACAACCCCATGGTCGGCGCTACCGTTGCGGTGGCCGTGGCTGTGGAAGAGTCCGCCAAGGGCTGATTTTCCCCGCTTTTTCGGGTCTGAAGCAGAGAGAACCTTTCCGGGTTCTTTGCTTCAGACCCTTTTTGTTTTACGCTCCCTGCCTCAAAAAACAAAATGCACGAAACACGCAGGTGCAGTACGCCGTGTCCGACAGGATAACTCCTTCGGAAAACTGATTTTTCGAAAAGAAAAGTATTTTGCCCGGCGAAGGGTTGCCGTGATTTTTGCAGCTTGGTAAATATGCCGCAGTTTTTGCAGATCTGTGCCGGTATTGACGGGAGATATGCACAAAAAACGACCGAAAAATGAACAAGAATCGTCCTTGCCGTAAACGCGACAGGAATTTATAATAATGATAGATAAAACTTTCCTTTCCCTGCATCGCCGATCCTGTAAAAGACGGCGAATTATCCGGTCGTAATACAACCCCGACAGAAAGGATTTTCCTATGAAAAAAGTACTTCTTCTGGTTCTGTTCTCGGTATTGCTCCTCACCTTTCTTTTTTCCTGTGCGGAGAAAAATCCGCCGGAAAGTACTCCGGGCACCCCGCCCGACTCTACCCCGCGTTCGGGGAATACCAATGATACGGAGGAAAGCACCCCTATGGATCCTGCTACCGTGGAACCGGTTTCCGACCTGCTTTATCCATCCTTTGAAACCCCAAAGGCCAATATGACCGCCAAGCCTCTCTGGTTCTGGAACACCTCTCTTGAAAACATGACCACCGACAAGGTACGGGAAATCGTGCGGGAATCCTATCTCCAGAGCGGTTACAGCGGCTTTGGAATTCTTCCCTACTGGCTGGACGGCTATCTGAGCGAGCGCTATTTTGAACTGTATGAGGCCGCTCTGGACGAAGGCGCCAAGTACGGCATGGAGTTTTCGCTTTACGATGAAAACGGATTTCCCAGTTACACGGCGGGCGGCCTTCTGGCCGAGCGGTATCCCGACCTGACCGCCAAGCGTCTGGATATGACCGAATCCTCTCTGGTGAAAAACGGAACGATCTTCCTGCGGATCCCGCAGGGGGCGTTTATGGGGGCGGTTGCCTGGAATACCGTGACCGGCGAAATGATCGATATCTCGGACAAAGCGGTTCTTCGGACGCTGCCCGACTTTGATCTCGACGAGCAACCGATCGGAGTGCTGCCCTCCAACACCTACACCGAAAAGGCGGGCTATGAGATCGACAAGGCCTTTGACGGAGATCCCAACACCCGCTGGAACGCCTACCAGGGCTCCGGAAGCGGCACCTATATCACGATCCGCTTTGAAAAGGAAACTTCCCTTGACGAGGTGCGCCTCTTTGAGGACAAAAATCCCGAGCTGCAGCGCATTGTGGAATTTTCGATCCAGCGCTACGATGAAACCGAAAAGACATGGGTTACGGTTGCCCAAGGCACCACTGTAACCGACAAGGGCGCTTCGGTCTCCTTTAACGCCATTGAAACCCGCTGTCTGCGCATCTCCTTTGACAAGGTGGTGCGGGACAGCGTCACCCTGACCGAAATCGAGCTCTTACACAAAGGAAGCAAGCTTCCCGCCCCCAAACCAGCCGTGGTGGAAGATAACACACAAGGCTATTTCTCCTCCGCCGATTTTTCTTCCGACTATTCGGCGGAAAAGGCCTTTGACGGCAAGCTCTCCAC
>CAZGQH010000313.1:0-2311 GCA_964527575.1 uncultured Lachnospiraceae bacterium | reverse complement strand
GGTCAAATATTCCGAAGGGGATCTCTCGGTAGTTCTCAAAGACACGGGAGAGATCACCTTTCGGAACCGCGCCCCGGGCCTTAACGCCGTGCAGGCAGAAAAGCTCTTCGACCGCTTCTATACGGTGGAAACCGGACGAAATGCCACCGGACTTGGCCTCTCGATCGCAAAAATCCTCACCGAAGAGATGGGCGGCAGAATTTCCGCCTTCTGCGACAGAGAAAGTCTGACGATCTCACTCCTCTTTCCCGCCGATTCCACTCACTGATACGAGGTATCCATGCCCCAGATTTATCTTTTGCTCACCCGCTCGCCAAGCATCCTTTCGAAAACCATTCATCAGGTTACGAAAGATACCTATACGCACACCGCACTCTCATTCGACGGTGGCCGGACACTTTACAGCTTCTGCCGCAAATATCCGGCCTTCCCCCTGCCCGCCGGCTTTATGGAGGAGAGTATTTTCGATGGGTTTTACGCCCTTCACCGGCACATGCCCTGCGCCCTGCTCTCTCTCACCGTCACCCGGGAGGCATACCGAAAGCTGCAGGAGGAAATTCAGAACTTCCGCGAACAGAAGAAGCGCTACCGTTTCGATATCGCAGGACTCCTCTTCTGCCGTCTGGGCATCAAGCGCACCCGCCCCTATCACTACTTCTGCTCCCGCTTTGTCGGGGAACTTTTGGAAAACTGCGGAGCGATTACACTTCCCTGTGATCCCTTTTTCATGCGTCCTCAGAGCTACTTTTCTTTACCGGAGTTCACTTGCCTCTATCAGGGAACACTGGACGGCCTGCAAGAGAGTCTGAACCGCCCGGCACCGCCTCTCCGCCTCTCCCGCCTGCCCGCCCTGACGGTCTGATTTTTTCTTGACACCATAGAAAACAAACTGGAGCTATGCCGGATTGGAACCGGACACAGCTCCTGTTATATTTTTTGTCTATAGCGGTAAGGACTTGTCTCGTACCGTCAAATACAGCCCCAATCAACTTTCAAAAGGATGTTATTTTGCCCCCAAACACAAAGAGGTCTGTCACAGGTTCGGTTCACCAAACCTGTGACAGACCCCACCTGTATGTATGACATTATGCTTCTAACAGATAGCACGCCTTCTCCATGACCACCTTCTTGGCGTTTTCGGCCTTGTCCGGACCGTTGTACTGAGCCGACCAGACATAGGCTTCCAGCATGAAGTAGATCAGCGTCGCGCACTCCCGCTTGATTTTGCGCTCTCTGACCTCCAGCTCCTCCCGCGTAATACCGTAACCTGCAAGAAAGCTGTCGGAAAGGATCCAGGGATTGCCCAGATCAAAATCCACATCCCCGAAATAGGCGCGATCCACATCGATCACGGCGGCCATGACCCACTTTCCGTCCTTCTTTTCCACGAGAATATTGCCGCTCCAGAGATCGCCGTGGCAGAGATGCGGGACCTTTTCGGTCTTGAGAATCTCCTCCTGCTTTTTGACAGCCCGCTTGATCGTCTCGCTCTCCTCCTCAGTATAGAGGCCGCAGGCAACTGTTTTCTCGCAGAGATCCGAAACTTCCGCATAGATGCTTTCAAAATAGTTGGGATAGCTCTCGCCGAAGAGAACGTGCGTAGCGCGGCCGAAGGCCGGGCATTCGATCTCATGCATAGCGCGAACCGCCTTTCCCATCTCCCGCTCGATAGCCTGTCGCTCCTCTTCCGGCATTTCCGCCCCCGAGAAGGCCACGCCGTCGATATACTCCACCACCATAAAATCCCGGTCGAGAACCTTGCGCTCGGTATTGCAGGCGATCACTTTTGAGGCGGGAATGCCCTTCTCGTGCATCATCGCGAAAATGGCCGCCTCGGTCTCCATCATGTGGTGCTCGTAGCCCATCAGAAGCTCCCGGTGAACCGGCCCCATCCGCAGGATGACGGTCTTTTCCTCACCGCCGCTTATCAAAATCACCTTATAGGTCGTGTTGAAAAGTCCGCCGCTGCAAAGAGAAAACGCCGTAACTGCCGCATCCGGCCAGACCGTCTTCATCACGGAGGTGATTTCCTCCGCCGTCAGCTCTTTGAAAAGATTCGAGGCGCTGTTTGCCATAACTTCCTTCCTTTTTCGGCATTATTGCCGAGCAATATAGTTTTACAAATCCAATTAAAAATAGAGTTTTATTTATTCAAACAATTCGGTTGAGAGATAGCGCATACCGGTATCGGGCAGCAGTGCCACAATCAGCTTGCCGGCATACTCCTCCTTTTTTGCCAGCGAAAGAGCCGCCGCCAGCGCCGCCCCCGAGGAGATACCCACCAAAATGCCCTCCTCCTTAGCTACCTCCC
>CAZGQH010000312.1:0-2316 GCA_964527575.1 uncultured Lachnospiraceae bacterium | reverse complement strand
GCACATCATTTGTGCTTGAGCATTATAGCACAGAACAGGGGACTTGTCAACTGTTTTTTGAAAAAATTTCAAAAAAAATCGGAAAAGAAATAAAGGACGAGACGATTCCGATCGGGAGGGAAGATATCGACCCGCTGTTTTTTCGATCGACGGCATTTTTTCATTTTTTGCTTTCGATTTTGAAGGAAATGATTGATTTTGCGGCTTCTTTCCTGTATAATAAAAGGGCGTATACAATCTGTGATTTTATGTATTGAAAGAGGTGATCCCCTTGGCGCTTACCTTCCGCGGCGGCGTCCATCTGGCGGAACATAAACATACGGCGGGCTGTGCCATCGAGGTTTTTCCCGCCCCGGAGCTGCTTTATCTCCCCATGCAGCAGCATATCGGCGCGCCGGCTACCCCCCTTGTGAAGGCGGGGGAGGAGGTGCTGCGCGGCCAGCTCATCGGCATTGCCGACAAAGGCCTCGGCGCGCATGTCCATTCGCCGGTGTCGGGAGTGGTGGAGGAGATCCGCCGGGTCAACGATGCCTCCGGCCGTCCGATCGAGACGGTGGTGATCCGTAACGACGGAGAGGGGCGGCTTTTCCCCGGTCTTGCCCCCTATGCGGGGGAGGCGCTGACGGTGGACCGTCTGGCAGAGATCGTCCGGGATGCGGGCATTTCCGGCCTTGGCGGCGCCACTTTTCCCACCCATGTGAAGATCAGCTCCGCCAAAGGCAAGGCCGAGCGGATTATCATCAACTGCGCGGAATGCGAGCCTTACATAACCGCCAACCACCGGCTGATGCTGGAGGAGCCAGAACGGATTATCCGGGGACTGGAGATTCTTCTTGCGGCCTTCGGTCTGACCGAGGGAATTTTGGCGGTGGAGGACAACAAGCCCGATGCCATTGCTGCCTTTTCGGCGCTTATTCCGGCCGCCTCGCCGATCCGGGTGGCCGCTCTGAAGACGAAATATCCCCAGGGCGACGAGCGCCAGCTGGTCTACGCCCTTCTGAAGAAGGAAATCCCGGCGGGCAAGCTGCCCGCCGATCTCGGCTGCGTGATCTTCAACGCCGAGACCTGCGCCGCCATCGCCTCGGCGGTGGACAAAGGCCTTCCTCTTTTGGAGCGGGTGGTGACGGTGGACGGCGACTGCATTGCCTCTCCGAAAAATCTGCTGGTTCCGCTGGGCACCCCCTTTTCTGCTCTCATCGACTACTGCGGCCTTGCCGAGGGAAAGACGGTGGGCAAGGTGGTGAGCGGCGGTCCTATGATGGGTCACGCCCAATATGACATCCACACGCCGGTGGTGAAGGGTACGGCGGCGGTGCTGGTGTTTGCAAAAGAGGAAAAGGCAAAGGTCCGGCCGGCTCACTGCATCCGCTGCGGACGCTGCGTGGCCAACTGCCCCATGCGGCTGATGCCTCTCTATCTCGCCCGTTATGCGAAGGCGGAGGACTGGGCCAATGCCGAGCGTTACGGGGTGATGAGCTGTGTGGAATGCGGCAGCTGCACCTACATATGCCCGGGCAATATGCCTCTTGTCTCCTATATCCGCATCGCCAAAGGAAAGATCGGCGAGATCAACCGGAAAAAGGCCGCAGAAAAGGCCGCTGCCGCCGAAAAAGCTGCTGCGGAAAACAGAGAAAAGGAGGAGAGCACCACATGACCGAACAGAAACTGTTGACTGTCACCTCCTCTCCCCATATGAAGCACAAGCGCACCACCCAGCGGATCATGCTCGATGTGATTCTCGCCATGCTGCCCGCCCTGGGCTGGTCGGTCTGGCGCTTCGGCATCCGCAGCCTGCTTCTCACGGTGGTGACGGTGCTGGCGGCGGTGTTGGCGGAGGCGGCCTTTTGCCGCCTGACCAAGCAGCCGAGCACGGTCTATGACCTTTCGGCGGTGGTGACCGGCATGCTGCTGGCCTTCAACCTGCCGGTGACCATTCCCATGTGGATGCCGGTTCTGGGCGCGGTCTTTGCGATCATCATTGTGAAGGAGCTCTTCGGGGGCATCGGACAGAACATCGTCAATCCGGCGCTGGCCGCCCGTGTCTTCCTCTTTCTCTCCTTTCCCGCCTATATGCAGCCGACCAATACGAACTATTCCGAGGCGGTGGGTGCCCTTGTCAATGCCGATGCGGTGGCTTCGGCCACGCCCCTTGCGGGGAGCGCGGAGTCGGCCTCGCTTCTTGACATGTTTCTCGGCAACTGCAACGGCGTTCTGGGGGAGGTCTCGGCTCTCTGCCTTCTTATCGGAGGTCTCTATCTCTTGATCCGCCGGGTGATCTCCTGGCAGATTCCGGTGAGCTATCTTCTCACGGTGGGC
>CAZGQH010000311.1:0-2319 GCA_964527575.1 uncultured Lachnospiraceae bacterium | reverse complement strand
TACGCACCCTGCGGCTGGCGCGGGGCATCACCCAGAGCAGCCTCTGCGGGGATGTCATCACCCGCAACATGCTCTCCCGCATTGAGAGCGACGCCGCCCTCCCCTCTCTGCCCACCCTGCGCCATCTGGCCAAGGCGCTGGGCGTGTCGGCAGGCTACTTTTTGGAAGAGGAAGAGGATCCCCTCCCCTACCGCAAGCTGACCACCCTTCCGGCCGTGAAAAAGCTCTATCGGAAGAAGCGCTATGCCGAGTGTCTGGCGCTTACTGCCAGCCTGAAGGGAGATGATGAGGCGGCGCTGATCTCCGCCGAATGCCTTTTCGGACTGGGACTGGAGTTTTTCCGGCAGGAACACTTTGCCTCCGCGGAAAACTTCTTCCGGCAGGCCGTCGAGACCGCCGAGAGCTGCCTTTATGACATGTCACCCCTGACCGAGCGTGCGGAGAGCTACCGACAAGCCATCGCCCGGGCCCGGGAAGAAAAGCTCCCCGATTTTCTTCCCCCAAGGGACGCTCCCTTTTCCGAAACGGCGGAATATTATCTCTATGCCTATATGCTCCATGTGACGAAAACCGTCCGGTACGATCTGGCTGCCGGGATCTACGACACCATGAAATTTCAGAACACGCTCTACAAAAAGCACATCAACGCCCGGCTCTCCATGGCCGCCCGGAACAACAGCCGCGCCGTCACGCTCCTCGGCGAGCTGCTCGCCTCCTCCGCGGAGGAAAACACCGATCCGCTCTTCCGGCTGAATGTCCTGATCGATATGGAAAATGCCTCCCAACTGGCGGGCAACTACGAGCAGGCCTATAAATGTCTCGTTCAGAAAAACGCGCTGCTCGCGGGCTTTGAAAAATAACACGCCCGTCACCCCCATATCCTTCCGCCTGCCAGGCAGTGCGGCGATTCGGTAGAGAGATATCCTTTTCCTTAACCAAAAACCCGCCTCCGGTATACCGAAGGCGGGTTTTTGGTATGCTTGTCTGCCTTTTCGGGTTCAATGTCATACTATCTTCCTGAATACCGGTTATTACAGTAAAAAGCTTGCATCGAATCGGAATTTATAATAAACTAAGACGGATATTTTTTGACATATCCCTGCCGGATTCTCATCCGAGTGCGTTCCGGAAGACTCTCTCTCTGGCGTTTTTATCACAAACACCCAAAAGGCTTCCTTGGGAAACCACACATGATGAGAATTTTTATCTTGATTTATGACAAAGCACTTGCAATTAAAGAAAAAGTAAATTATAATATATCCGGATACGCAGGTGTGTCAAAATTCTTCCGAACGGGAACGAAAAGGATGTCGGACAGATCCGCCCGCGTTTCGGAACGCTTTTTTGATGTCAACACACCGCGGAAAAGGCGGGGCAGCAGGTACTTTTCCCAACTTATCCCGGCTTTTCTTAGCGGTGTGAGAACATATTGTCATTGACAAAAAATATTACTTAAGGAGGAAGAACTACAATGACAAGAAAAAACACAAGACGCGCCCTCATGGCAAGCCTCTTGTCGCTGCTTCTCTGCTGTGCGACGCTGGTCGGCACCACCTTCGCCTGGTTCACCGATTCGGTGAAGAGCGGCAGCAACAGGATCGTCGCCGGCAATCTCGATGTGGAATTATACCATACCAATGGCAAGGTTACCGCGGAAGAACCGGTCGGAGCCGACACCAAGCTGTTCGTAAACCAAGACGGCGAGGCCATGAAGTGGGAGCCGGGCGTAATGGCATATGAAAACTTCACGGTGAAAAATGCCGGCTCTCTGGCTTTGAAATACAGGCTGACGATGAATGTGAACGCATTTAACACCGTAAAGGATACCGAAAAATCCCTCAAGGATGTGCTGAAGGTAGCCGTTCTGGACCATGCCTTTTTCGGCGACAGAGCGGATGCCGAGGCGCTGACCTTTGACAAAACGATCACGGACTTTGAAAAAGAGGGTCGCCTGGCCGCCGGCGAAGAGGCAGTCGCCACCTATGCCGTTGTCATCTATTGGGAGCCGACTGCGAACGATAACGACTACAACCTGCAGAACGGCCTTGCATCGAGCGACGGCGCCCCGCTGTTTATCGATCTCGGCGTAAACCTTGCGGCGGCGCAGGATACCGTCGAAAGCGACAGCTTCGATAATCAGTATGACGCGGGCGCGAGATACCCGGGGAAAACCGATAACGGCGACGGAACCTATACGGATGAAACCGGTGCTCTTTATGTCCGCATCGGAGAGGAATATATTGCCGTAACGGCGCATGAAACGGTTACGGGCCTTTTCTGTGACGAGGAAGGGGTCAATTATGTCGCCAAGGGAGAAGC
>CAZGQH010000310.1:0-2330 GCA_964527575.1 uncultured Lachnospiraceae bacterium | reverse complement strand
GGAGGAAGGCCGCTTCCGGGATACCTGCCCCTCGAATTTCTGGGATGACATCACCATCCCCTACTGGTCAATGGCGGAAAATACCCCCCACCCCACGCAGAAGCCCGAAAAGCTACTTGCCAAGCTGATCTTAGCCAGCAGTCATCCCGGCGATATGGTCTTCGATCCCTTCCTCGGCTCGGGCTCCACGGCGGTGACCGCCGCCAAGCTGGGGCGGCGTTTCTGCGGTATCGAGCGGGAGGAGCTTTATGTGGCTCTGGCGGAAAAGCGGTTGGAGCTGGCTGCGACGGACAAGCGGATCCAGGGCTACGAAGAGGGAATTTTTTATCACCGCAATGCGAAGAGCGGCAGTTGATGCCGTGTCGAAATTTATTAATCAATCAGGTGAAGTATGAAACGAGCTTTTCTTAAAAGGGTGCTGCCCAATCTGTTGGCCGTGTTTGTGCTGGCGCTGTTGACGGTCTATATTCTTTTAGATGCTTTCATTATTGCCCGCCGGGTGGATCAGACTCCCATCACCCGGGATCCTTCGTCCACCTTCTTCCCCATCACGACGAAGAAGCCCACGCCGCCCGACACGCCGGATACCGAGCCTTCCGCTACCGAGCCCGGGAGCACGACCGATGATCCGTCGGTTACCTCTGCCACTCCGCCGGTCACAACCGAGCCGGAGCCGCCGGTGAACTATCCCATCCTGGAGGATCTTTATTATAAGGATGAAAATATTGAAATCTCCATTGAAGAGACCTATCGGGAAAATCAGCATGGCGTCTTCAACCGGGTGTTTGTGGTAGATCTGAAGCTTTCGGACATCGAATATCTCCGCACGGCCTTTGCCGAGGATCAGTACGGTTACAAGATCCGGGAGACTACCAGTACGATTGCCCAGCGCTACAACGCAGTCTTTGCCATCAATGGCGACTATTACGGTTATCGCAAGGACGGCTTTGTGCTCCGCAACTACGATCTCTATCGGGATACGCCCCGGAAAGAGAGTGACGACGATGCCCTGGTGCTCTTTAACGACGGCTCGCTTTTTGTAATTGATGAGAACAAGATCCCGGCTACCAGCCTGCCCATGTCGGTCTATCAGTGCTTCTCCTTCGGCCCCCGTCTTGTGGAAAACGGAAAAATTGCAGTGAATGAGAACAGCGAAGTCGACTTTTCGCAGGCAAGCAATCCCCGTACCGCCATCGGCATGGTGGAGCCTCTTCACTATAAAATCGTGGTGTCGGAGGGGCGGCTTTATAAAAATGACGGCCTTACGCTGATGGAGTTGGCGGAGCTGATGGAGGAACTGGGCTGTGAGACGGCATACAATCTGGATGGCGGTTCTTCCACTACGCTCTACTTTAACGGACAGGTGCTGAACGAGCTGCCCGGAGACGAGCGTAAGGTAAGCGACATTATCTTCATCAACGGGAAATCTTTTTCGGAAGATCCCAACTGACAGGAGGAGCTATGAATCACGAGATACGATGGAAAAAAGGGCTCCGTGCCTTTGGCATCTATGAAGCGGTCGCTCTTTTGACCGGCCTGTTCGGTCTTGTCTATACCCACTTCGGTTACGGCGTCACCTCCTTCTTTATGTATTTTGCTTTTCTCTTTCCGCTCGGCGGCGGCCTTCTCTATCTTCTCTTTGCCTTTGTTCCGCTGCCTTATCCCTCCCTTGCCGCCTCCCGGGCCATTGCCTATTCGCTTGCCGCTTTCACCCTCGATTTTCTGATCACGGGTATTTTGGATATCGCCGGCGCTTTTTCGGAGGCGGCGATCGTCATGCGGGTTCTGGGCTTTATCCTTGCTTTTGTTTCGTTGATCTTCTATGGCATGGCTTGTTTTTCGAAAAAAGGTCCGCCTTCGGAGGGGGAGTAATCCTATTGTGATTGATTTAAGAAAGGAAATAAACTATGAGAACCATTAAGCTCGGAAGATCCGGCCTGACTGTCCCCACCGTTGCGGTGGGCTGCATGCGGATCGGCGGTATGTCGGATAAGGATGCAGCCGCTTTCATCGACACCGCCCTGGAAAACGGCGCTAATTTTTTCGATCATGCCGATATTTACGGCGGCGGCTCCTGCGAGAAGCGCTTTGCCTCGGCTTACGGCATGACTGCCGATAAGCGGGAAAAGGTGATTCTGCAGTCCAAGTGCGGCATTCGCCCCGGCCGTTACGATTTTTCAAGAGAGCATATCCTCTCCTCGGTGGACGGCATCCTCTCCCGCCTGAATACCGACTATCTCGATGTGCTGCTCCTCCACCGCCCCGACGCGCTCTGCGAGCCGGAGGAGGTGGCCGAGACCTTCGCGATTCTGAAGAACTCCGGCAAGGTG